>JAGQSP010000070.1 GCA_020439485.1 Acidimicrobiales bacterium
GGTGTGACGAGCACTGCGCGCACACCTTCCAAGTCGGCTGGGTTGGGCCCCACTTCAGGGGCCCGGGGCGCTGAAGACGCGCCCGGCGCGGCCGACTGGTCCAGCGTCCTAATAGGGGTGCACCGTCACCGGACCAGGAGGGTTCATGACACCTGTTGGCGTGCAGTTCCTCGTCAACGCCGGACCAGGATCGGCCGCGGGCGAGAGAGCCGAGCGGATCGCTCGAATGGTCGACGGCGATGCGATCGTCACCTACCGCAAAGGCACGCGGCGCGCCGACGCCGTGGCGATGGCCCGCGAGGTGGCAAGGAACGCACCCGAGGTGGTCTATGCGATGGACCTGGCCGTGGCCCCCGTTGCAGCTTGGGCTCTCGACGGCGGGCGTCGCAGGCTGATCGTCGACACCGGCGACGCACCGCTGGCGTTCCTGGAGTTGATCGGGGCGTCCGCGACACGACGCGCGATGGCCCGCGCCCTCGAATCAGTGGGGTACGGGCGTTCCGATCTCGTCATCGTGCGAGGCCGATATCACGCCGAGCAACTTCATGCGGCAGGGCACCATCACGTCTCCGTGGTGGCCGATGGGGTCGACCTGGACCTGCTGCAGCCCAAGGAAGTGACCGACCTGCGCACCCAGCTGGGCCTCGACCGACGAATGACGGTTGGTGTGCAGGGCAACTTCACCTGGTATCCAAAGCTCGGAGGGGGTCTGGGCTGGGATCTCGTGCAGGCCATCGGGCGTCACGACCTGGACATCGATGCGGTCTTCATCGGCGAGGGCCCCGGCTTGGCACAGCTTCGCCTGATGGCCGAGCGGCTGGGCGTCGGCGACAGAGTCCACATGATGGGACGCGTTGCATACTCACAATTGGCCACCTACCTGTCGTTGTGCGACGTCACCCTGTTGACCCAAACGGATGATCCGTCCAGCTGGGCCCGCACCACCGGCAAGCTGCCGACCTATCTGGCAACCGGCCGCTACGTCGTTGCTACCAGGGTCGGAACCGCAGTCGACCTGCTCGAGCCCGAGCACCTGCTGGACTATCGCGGCCACTGGGACACGACCTACCCCGACCGGCTGGCCCGCAAGCTGGGCGAACTCGCCCACGACCGCGACCGTACGATCGCCCGCGGGCTTGCGCTGCGTTCGCTTGCCGAGTCCTTCGACTACGACCGCATCGCCAGATCCTGCGCCTCGGAGATCGCTCGTGTGTGCGAACGCAGCGCAGGTTCGCCTGCCCGGCTGACATTAGGAGCAGGCCTGTGACACGCACGTTCAGTGGCATCGCCGCAGAATCGCGCGGCGGAATACTGCTGGTGGGCGAAGATGCTCCGGGCGCCCTGTTGTCGAGCCTGCGACCGGGCATCGAAGCCGCCGCCCCCACGACCGTTCTGAACCCATTGGCCGCAGCCCGCGAGCTGATCGGGGTTCAGCGCTTCGGCGCCGCCGTGAGACGGCGACTGATCGCCCGCCACGCAGGCGAGCGCCTCATCGAGGCCGTGCAACAGCTGCGCCCCGACGCCGTGGTGCTGATAAAGGGTCGAGCAATAGATGCCGACGCCATCGATCGCGTGCGTTCGCTTGGCACACGGGTGCTTTGTTACTACCCCGACAACCCGGCCTGGCGCGGCGCCGACAGTGGTGCACGCGAGCGCCTGATCGCCTGCGACACGGCGGTGCTGTGGTCGGCACGGCAGGCCGACCTGCTGACCGCCGAAGCCAGAAACGTCGCCGTCTTGCCGTTCGGCTACGACGCAAACTGGTTTCCTCTTGCCAGCCCAGGCGGAGACCGGTCTGGCATCGCCTTTCTGGGCACGTGGTCGCCTCGCCGCGAACGCTTCCTGTCCGCCCTCGAAGGACTGCCACTGACCATCGCCGGAACCGGCTGGCGCGACAACAGCAGCCTGGGCGGTGGCGACCCGATCGTGGAAGACGGCGCCGGCGCGGTTCTGCGTTCTTCGGCCATCGGTATCAACCTGTTGCACCCTCAGTGCGCCGGGGCGCACAACATGCGCACACGGGAGATCTCGGCGTGCGGAGCCCTGCAGATAACCGAGCCCGGAACCGACGGAACACCACTGCTGGACGGCGAGAGCTGTCTGTGGTTCCGGTCGCCTGCCGAGCTGCGGGCCACTGTCGAGGCCGCGTTGAACGACCCGGTCGGCTCGTCCGAGATTGCGCGCAAGGCCCAGTTCGCGATCGCCGAGGACACCTACGTCGCACGCGGGCGCGACCTGGCGGCGCTGGCCGGGGCGATCTGACATGGCGTGGGCCGCGACCGGTGTAGGCATGGCTCCTGGTGAGTTGTTGGCTTCGGTGGTCGCCGATATTCCCGACGGCTACGAGGTGACAGCCAGATCACAAGACTGGGGTTCGTGGCTGGTGGCCGAGAAGCCCAACAGCGACAGAACTACTTGGGCCCGCCGCGGTCGCTGGCTCGCGATAGGCGAACCCAACGCAACCCCCTGGCCCGATCCCTACGACCTGGCCCCGCTGTCGGCAGTGATCGATCGTGCTGAACGATTCGGTGGCTACGCAGCAACCCTGTTCTCGGGTCCGCTCGCCCTGATCGACCTGATCGACGGCAGTTGGCATTGTGCCCTCAACGGACTGCTGGCTGAGGGTCCCCACCTCGGCGACTTTCGCGTCTCGACCCTTTCTGCCCGCAGACGCAACCCCGCGGCTGTGGCCGACCCGATCGCCGATCCGGTGCCAGGGTTCAGCTATGCGCGCCTGGTTGCCGAGGTCGACTCACACCTGCCGGCTCTGGAACGGCGGGTCGGCCTGGGCGACCCCACGGCCCCGGGCCACACCGACCTCGGCGGCCGAGACTGGGCGCTCGACATATACCCGTGGGGACCGCGGGCGCTGATATCGAGGCCGTCCAATCTGGCCGAAGTGTTGGCAGACCCAGCCCTGCTGGACGAGGCTCGGCGTCGGGTGGTGCCCGAACTGGTGTGGAGGGCCGAGCGGCGCGGGAAGACCCTCGTAGCCCCCTACCTCGAGCGGGTGGTGCTGGACCAGATCGGCTTCGGCCGCGTCAGGGCAGCGTCGTGAACCTGCGGACAGGCAACTACCGCGAGGGCAGACCCCGGGCAGTGAAGCCGCGGGCTCTGCTGCTCAGCCTCGACTACGCACCACAGACCGGCGGCCAGCCCAGGCTGATAACGGCCATAGTCGAGGCCACCGCCGACATGGTCGACTGGAAGGTCATAACCGCCGCACCTGGCGCACCCGACGAGCGCGTTGTGCGCGCCGGCGGCATGCGCTCCATGGTGACCCAGACACTGAGGGCCAGGCGCTGGCTCGATGCCGCAGACGACCGCCTGGTGGTCAGCGCCCACGCCTATCTGGGCCCACTCGCCCATGTGGTCGGCCTGCTCTCGAAGGCTCCTGTGAGCACCCTTTGCTACGGGCGCGAGCTGGTACCGGCGAACCTGGCCCACCGGCTGGCTTTGTCGACCCTGCGCTTGGACCACAAGGTGGTGACCATCAGTCGGCACAGCCAGGACGTGGTGCGAGGACTCGGAGTGAAGCCCCAACACAGCGCCTGGGTGGGGTGCGAACTGAAGCCCAGGTTCACCCGACCCGGCGACCCTTCGCCACGCACACAAGCCGGCCTGCACGCCGTGGCCGTGACCCGGCTCTGCGAGGGATACAAGAACCTCGAGGTCACCCTGCGAGCGGTGGCGTTGCTGGTGGCCGACGGCACCGTCGAGCACTACACGATCGTCGGCGACGGCCCCAGGCGGGCCTCGCTTCAGCGCAGGATCGATCGCCTCGGGCTCGGCGAACACGTCACCCTGGCCGGGAGACTCGACGACCGACAGCTGGGCGACCTGCTGCAGACGGCACATGTCGGTCTGTTCCCCAGCCGAGTCTCGAGGGCAGAGGGCGGCTTCGAAGGCTTCGGCATAGTGGTTCAAGAGTTCGCCGCGGCGGGCTTGCCGGTGATCGTCGGTGATGTCGGCGGAGCGGGCGATGCCGCCAGGACCGAGTGGGCCAAACTGGTCCAGCCGGACGACCTGGCGGCCTGGGTGGACGCTCTGGATGAACTAGCCCGCGACGAGCCCCTGCGCATGTCGATGGCGCAGGCCGCCCACCGCTTTGGCCAGACCCTCGACACCGCAACCACCGCCCGCTCGTTTCTGGACGCCCTGCGAGGTGTTCCAGCGCCCACACCGATCAGCCGCCGAAACCTGCTGGGGGTGAACTGATGTGCGGCTTGGCCGGAGCGCTCGGGCCCGATGCGCCAGACAGGGCGCAACGGGCGATGCAACGCTTGCTGCACAGAGGCCCCGACGGCTCGGGGATGTGGTCGTCGGGCCAGGTGGCGATGGCGCACACGCGGCTTGCGATCATCGACCCGACCCCAGCATCTTCGCAGCCGTTCCAGCGCGACTCGCTGGTCGTCACATACAACGGCGAGATCTACAACCACCTCGAGCTGAAGCGCCAGTTGGCGGCCACGGGATCGCGGTTCGAAACCGCAGGAGACACCGAGGTGTTGGTCGAGGTGCTGTTGCGCATGGGCACGCCGGGCCTGTCGCGCCTCAGGGGCATGTTCGCCGCCGCCATCTGGGATCGATCCGATAGCAGCCTGATGTTGGTTCGCGACAGCGACGGCATCAAGCCGCTGTACTGGCGCACCTCGGGCACGGTCGTCGAGTGGGCATCGGAAGCCCGGGTGCTGGCAGACGACGAGCCCCATCTGCTTCGGGGGCGCGCGGTGCGCGAGTTTCTCCGCTTCGGCGCTCCGGTTTCCGAGCCGATCTTCGAACACGTGAACGAGGTGCCGCCGGGATCGGTGGTGAGGTTCGATCGGTCGGGGGTGACGGTCAGACCCTTCGCCGCTACCGACTCGACCTCACCCGACTGGGACTCGGCAGGCGTAGCCGGCCTCGACCCGGTCCGCACGCTCGGTAGGTCCATAGCCGAACACGCAAGATCCGACCGGCCGGTGGCGCTGTTCCTCAGTGGCGGATTCGACTCGGCCGCTCTGCTTCGGGGGCTTCGCGACGCTGGTGTGTCGCCTTTGGGCCTGACGCTGGCTACGTCCGACAACCGGGAAGACGTGGCCAGGGCCAAACGGACGGCGGCCAACTATGGGATCGAGCACGAGATAGTCGAGGTCGACGACACAACAATCGTCGACGAGACCAACGAGTTCTGGCAGGGCCTCGACCAGCCGGGAATCGATGGCTTCAACACACACCTGATCTCGCGCGCAGCTGCACAGCGAGGCTTTCCCGTGGCACTCAGTGGTTTGGGGGCCGACGAGATATTGGGTGGCTACCGCTACTACAGAACCGAACCGGCCATGGGGCTTGCCGAGCGTGTGATCGGCCCGATTCCGCCCAGCCTGCGCAAGCGAGCAGCCGCCGTTGCGTCGCGCTTGTCTGGCCGGCCCGAGGCCAGGCTTGCCGCGGCCATGGGAGCCAAGGGCGTCACGGAACGACACATGGCTTTTCGCACGCTGTTCGACGCCGAAGAGGTAACCCGATTGACCGGCTGCGCCCCTTCGGTGTCGGTCCGCTGGGACGGGTCCGGCGACGCGGCGGCCGGCCAGTTCGCCGCTCTGGATACTGCGACCTATCTGCGCCCGACGCTGCTGCGAGACGCGGACATCCACTCGATGCGCCACGGCGTAGAACTGCGGGTGCCGTTCGTCGATCGCCACGTGAAAGCAGCGGTTGGTGGCCGGTCTCGGGCGCTGACCAAGGCCGAACTGGCCCGAGCATGGGGAGACCGGTTCCTCGAAGCCAAGGCGACCGAGCCCAAACTGACCTTCCGTCTACCCTGGAATCGCTGGATGCCTGCCATCCTCGACGCCCACAAGGACCTGCTGTTGGCGCCACAACCATGGCGCGGGCTGATCGACCCGGTCGAGGCAGACGCGATCTTGAACCACGACCGCAGAGGTCGCGGAGAGCCATTGAGGGCTTGGGCGCTGCTGGTGCTGGCCGCTTGGATCGACCAACGACAGGCCGCCCAAACCGAGCCGCTCGACAGATCGCCTGGCCGGACCCCGAAGGAGGTACGCGCATGAGGATCATGTTCGTCAGCCCGGGCGGGCACGCTCAGGGTGGCGCCGAACGAAGCCTCGCACTGTTGATGGCAGGACTGCTCGAACGCGGGCACGAGGTGCATGTAGCCGTCATGGAGACAGGCGATGCATCGACCGCATTTCGAGAGGTCGGTGCCACGGTCGCCGGCATCGCCGGTGAGGGCACCCCCTGGGGCCGCCGTCACGGATCGGCGCCGCAGATGTTGGCCTCGACCCTCGTCGGCGCACCGGACCTGGTACGAACCGTGGGTCGTCTCCGCCAGATGATCGCCCGCTCCCGACCAGACGTCGTCCACTCGAACGGTTTCCGGAGCCATGTGCTGTCTCCGCTGTTGGGCGCCGGGCCGGCTCCGATCGTTTGGAGTCTCAGAGACAGAGCCCCCAGCAGGTGGCAGCGGCAGGTGCTGCAACACGCCAGCCGCAGCGCGGCCGCGGTCGCAGCCAACTCGACCTTCACCGCAGACCAGCTACATCACCCCTCGGTGCGCGTCATCTCGAACCCCATCGAATCGGCGACCGTTCCCGACAAGTCGACCGCCCAGGCCAGCCTGGGTCTTGCGGACGATCGTCATGTGGTCGCAGTTCTGGCACATCTGCATCCGTCGAAAGGGCACGACATCGCCATCGACGCTCTCGCCGGGTGGAATCCAAACGAACGGCCCCTGCTCTTGCTGGCGGGCGGCGACCTGTACCCCGACTCGGCCCGATATCGATCCGAGTTGCAGGCCCGGGCCACCTCGGCAGGGCTCGACGAAGACGTGCGCTTCCTCGGAGCCGTCGACGATATTGGCACCGTGTTGGCCGCGGCGGATGTGGTGGTGCACCCGTGCCGCTACCCCGAGGGGTTCGGCAGGGTCGTGCCCGAAGCTCAAGCGGCTGGAGTGCCTGTGGTAGCGACGGCTCTGGGCGGGGTGCTCGACCTGATCTCCCACGACGAGAACGGCCTTCTGGTGCCTGCTGGCTCGGCGCAAGCTCTGCGCGACGCCATCGACAGCGCCATGTGGCCTGGAGAACGTCGAACCCGCCTGATCGAAATGGGCCGCCTGAGCGCCGCACGTTTCGCGCCGGCGCGCCATGTCGACGCTATGGAGCGCCTGTACCGCGAGGTGTGCGGACACGTCGATCAACCGGCGAGGGCGTCGCTGCAACCGGTCGGCTCGCGCGCCGGGTCAACGCCGGGGCTTGCCGATGACACTGACGAGGTTGGTCAGCAGATCACGCTCTGAGTGTGACCGCCTGAGCCGGTTCCACTCGTCGGGATGGTTCTGGCGAAAACCCAGGCCCTTTCGACTGGCGACCACGCCCAGACGTTCGATCTCGAAGTGCCGTTCGATGTGGTCGATGTACTCGTCGAATCGCAGGCGATTGAAGAGGCCGGCCTCGAGCCAATGTTCCCAGCCGCCACCAACCCGGCGGGCGGCCTCCAGATACGAGGCGTCGTCGACCAGCAGGTGGTCGTAGCCCAATTGGCCGACGTGCGGGCCGCCATACGTGCTCCAGAGCGGCCCGAAGTAGGCGAAGAATCGACCCGAGTCGGTCAGCACCCTGTTGCATTCGGACAAGAACGAGTCGAGGTCGACCACATGCTCCAGAACCGACTGGCTGAACACCAGGTCGACGCTGGTGTCGGCCACGGCCAGGTTCGCACCATCCGACAGTGCGAAGCTGGCCTTCAGACCCTCGTCGGCCGCCCTGGTCTTGACCTCCGCCCAGGCGTCTGGGTAGGCGAACAGGTCCATGCCGACGACGTGGTATGCCCCTCGATCCAGCCAGTAGTCGCCGATCTCGGGACCCTCTCCGCACCCCAGCACCAGCACCGTCGCCCCTTCGAGGTGACCTCCCCGCTCGAGGCGCCTGAGGCCGTCGTCTGGCCCCAGCCCTGCACCCGTGAGGCTGAAGTCATCCAGGGCGACGTCGTCGAGCCATGGCGCGATCCGCTGCCGAACCGCCCGCTGCGAACAGACCCATCGATATGCAGGGCCTGCGGCCCGCGCGACGGTCGTCGCCACGGGAAGTTCGCGCTCGAACACGCTGTCGAGAATCGTGGAGCCCACACACCTCCATCGGATGCCACCGCTGCGAACTGAGCCGACGCCTCAGACCATCTGCAAAGTCGCACCGGTACGGAACAGCGTCGTGGCCAACCTCGCCAACGAGCCCCACTGGCCAGGGTCCCACTCGACACCCACATGGCTGACGCCGTCGACCGCTGTCGGGCGCGACCGTCGGATCGTCCCCTCCAACAGCGCCGGGCCGTCGGCGAGATCCAGAACCACGCTTGCACGACCTCCGACAGCGGCGATCTCGCCACGGACCAGCAGCGACGCTCCGGTCAACGACACGTCCAAGGTGCGTGCCCTCATGCCGTCCAGTGAAGCGTCGATCTGGGCCTCGGCCCGATGACCGGCCCGCCGTTCGCCGCCGAAGCTCGACCGCCTGATTCGATCGATCGCCAGCACCACGACGAACAGGTTCATCAGTATCCACCCGACGCCCAGCAGCAGAAGACCCTGGCTTTCGACCGGCACCTCCACGGCTCCACCCACAGCCAGGGTCGCGTACGCCCAGCCGATCAGGTCGAGGGTCAGCAGCGACCACAACATCGCAGGAACGGTGTGACGGGTTCGACCCGAGGCCGAGCGACCCTTGGGTGTAACTGCGAACTTCAGCCGCCGCGGCTTCAGGAACACGAGTGAGGACGAGAGGTTTGCCGGCATCTTCAATACCTCGAACACCAGCGTGGGCAACAACCTCAAACGGCCTCGCCCCAGAACCTTCGAAAGCGAGAACTGCAGAAGGTGAAGGCCCATGACGATGGGAACCAAGACACCGATGGGGGCATTCACCGGGGCAGCTCCGGTTGTTATCGCCACCACGGGCAAGATGTGCAGTGCCAGCGTTCGCCAGCTGTCGAACCACGACGACGCCGACGCCAGGTACATCATCCGCTGGCCGAAGGTGAGCCCGCGGGACAAGAGCGGGTTCTCGACGGCCAGCGACTGCATCGCGCCGGCTCCCCAACGCCAACGCTGGGTGTGGAACTCGGCATAGTTCCTGGCCGCGAGGCCTCGTGCCAACACCTCGTTGTGGTGCACCGTCTTCCACCCGGTGCGATGAAGACGCACCGTCGTGTGCATGTCCTCGGTGATGGTCGCAGTCGAGACGCCGCCGATCCACTCGATGGCCGCAGTTCTCAGCACCGCGTTGGTGCCCGTCCAGAATGCGGCATTGGCGCGGTTCTTGCCCGGCATGATCACACGGTGGAAGAACTGCTCCTCGTGGCGACCCTTCTTGCCCCAATGCAAGAACGAGTCTCCGTTGTAGAACTCTTGAGGAGTCTGCACCAACGCCACAGCCGGGTCGGCGAAGTAGCCGAGGGTGTTGCGCAGGAAGTTCCTCTCGGGCACGTGGTCGGCATCGAGCACGGCCACCAGGTCGGCATCGCACAGAGCCAGCGCGTGGTTCAGGTTGCCGGCCTTGGCGTGCTCGTTGGTCGGGCGGGTCACGTATCGGGCGCCCAAAGCCCGCGCCATCTCCTCTACCTCGGGCCGCTTGCCGTCGTCCAACAACCAGGTTTCGTGGGTCGGCTCCAGCGCCAGCGCAGCCGCCAGGGTCGGCAACAACACCTCGGGCCCCTCGTCGTAGGTGGCGATGAACACGGCCACCCTGGCCGATGTCGAGGCCACCGGTGGGGCAGGCGGTGCGGAGTCCAGGTCCCACAGCTCGTAAACGGTCATGATCGAGCGCCCGACCAGGTGGGCTTCGGCCAAGAGCAGCGGCACCGACACCCACCAACTGCCCCAAGCGATGGTGAACCCGGCGCGCCAAGCCAAATAGGCCAGGCTGGAAGCGACGACGAGCAGCGAGAATACGCGGGCTGCCAACTTGGCCCGCGGCGACATGGGCGCGATCAACTCGCGCTGTTCGAGACCGGTGAGAGGATCGTCGTCCACCGGCCTTGACGACGTCAGCATGCAGATCCATCGGTCAGCGAACACCGGTTGTGAGACTGATCGGCACCTCCTGGCGGTGGCCGCGGCCGACCTGCTCATAGAAGGGGGCGACTGGCTCACAGAAGCTGGCGACAGTGCCGATGGACGATTGATGCTGTCGCACGATCTGGGGCGCTCGACGCTCGCCTTCATAGTCGTGTTCTGCCTGGGCGTGGTCACCCTGGCCAGCGCGTCGCGTACCGACAGCTCGGCAGCGGCCCAGACCTCGGCCTCGACGCTGGTGCCTCGCCCGGCAGCCTCGACGACCGCGCCGGCGCCCCCCGACGCAACCCCGGAGGTCGCAGGCCCACCCACCACGAACATCCTCGTGCCCACCACAGGCCAAGGCCCAACGACCACCCAGTCGCCGCCGACCACCCAAGCTCCCGCCGATCCCTACGCATGGCTCGAATCGATACCCGCGCCCGGCCAGACGTTCATCGGCGTGACCACCGAGACCGGCTCTCGGGCCGAGATCGAGGCTTTCGCTGCCGCCGCCGAGAAGGCTCCCGACGTGGTGATGATCTCGCGCGACTGGGCCGAGGCGTCGCCCGACATAGCGACCATCGAGCAGATCACTTCGTGGGGCTACATGCCACTGATCGCCTGGGAGCCATGGAACCATCGGGTCGAGTCGACGTTCGACCGTCGCCGCGGCGAGCAGCCCGAGTTCAAGCTCTCGACGATCATCGACGGCGAACACGACGATCTGATCGATGCGTGGGCCACCGAGCTGGCCGCATGGGGTCGACCGGTCGCCATCCGCTTCGCACACGAGATGAACGGCTTCTGGTACCCGTGGTCAGAGTCGGTCAACGGCAACGCCACCGGAGAGTTCGTAGCTGCCTGGCGTCACGTACACACACGGTTCGCCCAGGCCGGCGCCGACAACGTCATCTGGATATGGAGCCCGAACCCCACCGACCCTTCCCTAACCCCCATCGGTGGCCTGTACCCGGGCGACGACTACGTCGACTGGGTCGGTGTCGTGGGATATCTGGGCAACGGAATCGATCCGCGGGTCTATGTGCCGACCTTCGACCAGCTCTTCGGGCCGACCATCGACGAGGTCCGCGAGCTGACCGACAAGCCGCTGGTGCTGACCGAACTGGGCGCCACCGAACAGGGCGGAAAAAAGGCGCTGTGGCTGACACACGTACTGGAGACCGCGGCCCAACGTGACGACATCGTCGGGTTCATCTGGTTCGAGGTCGACAAGGAGACTGACTGGCGCATCGTGTCTTCGCCCGAGGCTCGGTCGGCGTTCGCCGAGGTGGTCGCACGCCCCGAGTTCGGCATCAGCCGCTGACGCTGCCCCCGGCAGGTGCAACAGCGTTGCGGATGGCGTTAGACACTGCAACGGCCGCCATCTCGGCGACCAGATCGGCCGACGCCGCCACCGGCCCGGTGTTCAGCAAGAACAAAGCGTCGCCGTCGGCATCGGTGTGAGACGGGCGCACGGCGCGGGCGATGCCGTGGTGGGCCAGGTCGATGGCCCGGGCTGCCTCGGGCTTGGTCAAGGCGGCATTGGTGACCACACATCCGATGGTGGTGTTGGCCCGCCCCTCGGCGGCCTCTCCCCACGCCGCGACCTGTTCCAGTGTTGCGTACGGGTAGCGGGGCCGCTCGGGAGGTGCGGTCGATCCGGCCAACATTCGCCCGGTTGGGTCGACGACATCTCCGAACGCATTTACGGCGACGATCGCACCGACGGTGAGCTCTCCGTGGGTTTGGACGTCCCACCCCTGGCCACCCGGGACAGCGAATGATCTTCCGGCGTGTTTTCCCACGGTGCATCCCCGTCCGACGCCGACACGGCCCATGGCAGGATCGGCCGAGGTAGCGGCGAGGCAAGCGGCTAAGCCGGCCTGGGGGCCGGGTCTGGCATGGTCGGGTCCGCCGATGTCGAACACAACGGCAGCTCCGACCACCGGAACGACCGCGCCCTTGAGGTCGAGGCCTCTGCCATTGTCGGCACACCACTGGGTCACGCCGTCGGCCGCCGCCAGTCCGAAAACCGAAGAGCCGCACAACACGACAGCGTGGCACTCCCGGCCAGACGCGAACGGCCCCAGCGCCGCTATTTCGCGGGTTCCTGGTGCGCCACCTCTGACCGAGGCGACACCTTGTGTGTGCGGTGGCGGCAAGACCACCGTCACCCCTGTGGCTCGAGCGTCGTCGGTCCAGCAGCCCACCAAAACCGAATCGAGTCCAAGAGCCACGAGTGCAGGCTATTCGATGGAGCCGATCATCTCGACGGCTGACACGCACGGCACCACGTGGTGGTTCGGCCGTCGTAGACCTTCGACGCCAGAGGGGCGCCACAGCGGGGACAGGGCTCGCCGGCTCGGCCGTAACAGTTCAGCTGATGCTGATTCGAGCCGGTCTGGCCGGTGACGGTGCGATAGTCGCGAAGCGTGGTTCCCCCATTGGCGATGCCAGAGGCCAGAACCTGCCTGATGGCGTCCAGCAGCCGCTCGGCCTCGGCGCGTGTGACCTTGCGGCTAGCGGGATTGACCCTTGCAAGCCAGCACGCTTCGTCGGCGTAGATGTTGCCGACCCCGGCTATGGCTCGCTGGCTCAGCAGCCTGGTCTTCAGCCGCTGCTTGGAACGGCGTAGCGATCGCCAGAAAGTAGTGGCATCCAGCTCGGGATCGAACGGCTCTGGGCCCAACGCAGCCAGGGTGGCCATCGACTCGTAGCAGCCTTCGTCGACCACTGCTATACGCCCGAACTGCCGAACGTCGGTAAACGTCAGCCACGTTCCGTTGTCGAGCTCCCAAGCAGCCCTTTCGTGTGGGCCGCGAGGAGGGTCGCTGGCGAAGGCCAGCACGCCGGTCATACCCAGGTGGATGACCAGTTCGCGACCGTCGAGCAGCCCGACGATCAGGTACTTGCCGCGCCTGGCGACCGACTCGATCTGGGCCCCGACGGCGTCGGGAGCCGACGTGAACTTGCGATTGGTCGTACACCTGGCACCAACGATGGTGCGTCCGACGAGGCCCGGTTCGAGGCCCCGCCTGACCGTTTCTACTTCTGGCAGCTCGGGCATCGCGCCGCAGCGTATCCAGCCAATCGTCGGCTCTGCGACGAAGCCCGCCACCCACCGATAACTTCGAAGACCATGCGCAAGCCGCCTCCGAGACTCGACCGGCGATCTGTCCTGGAAGCAGGGTTCGACGAGCTTCGGACCGAGCTCGAGATCTCCGAGGAGTTTGCCCCCGAGGTGCTGGCCGCGGCACGAGAGGCGGCGTCGAAGCCTCCCCAAGGCGTGCCCAGGGCGGGCGCCCCGACGATCGATCTGACACGTATCCCCTTCGTCACCATCGATCCGCCCACGTCGCGCGATCTCGACCAGGCGGTTCACATCGAGCCCGACGGCAACGGGTACCTGGTCCGCTACGCAATCGCCGATCCCACCACGTTCGTGGCCCCCGGATCACCTGTGGATCTGGAGGCCCATCGCCGCGGCCTCACCATGTACGCACCCGACCGGCGAACACCCCTGTACCCACCCGACATCGGCGAGGGCGCAGCCAGCCTCCTGCCCGGAGTCGATCGTCCGTCGGTGGTGTGGCAGATGAAGCTCGACACACAGGGCGAGCTGCTGTCGACCGAGGTGTTCAGGGCCACTGTGCGCAGTCGCGAGAAGCTGTCGTACGCCCAGGCCCAGAAACACATCGACGAGGCGACGGGCTGGCCGACGTTGGCGCTGCTACGTGAGGTGGGCCTCAGGCGCCAGGAGATCGAGCGGTCGCGGGGCGGGGTGTCGTTGAAGCTGCCCTCACAAGAGGTCGAGCTGATCGACGGCCGCTACCACCTGATCTACGACAACTCGTTGCCCGTCGAAGAGTGGAATGCCCAGGTATCGCTGCTGGCCGGCATGGCCGCGGCGGGTCTGATGCTCGATGCCGGTGTGGGGCTGTTGAGAACGTTGCCCACTCCCGAGCGCCAGGTCTTGCAGCAGATTCGTCTGGCCGGGTTGACGTTGGGTGTCGATTGGCCGCCTGATGTGACCTATGCACAACGCGTCAGTTCGCTGTCGCCCGACAATCCCAAACACCTCGCACTGCTGAACCAGGCGGTTCGGGCCCTGCGCGGCGCGGACTATGTGGCCTTCGACGGCACCGTGCCGGCCGAGGCTACGCACTGGGCGATCTCGGCCCACTACAGCCACGTGACGGCACCGCTGCGACGGCTCTGCGATCGCTACACCAACGAGATCGCCCTGGCGATCTGTGCCAACGACCGGCCGCCCGAATGGGCCGTCGAAGCACTTTCGGATCTACCCGAGACGATGCGTGGAGCCCGCCGCCGCGAGGCACGCCTGGACCGTGCTTGCGTCGACTATGTCGAAGCGGTGCTGCTGGAGCCACGCGTCGGTGAGGTGTTCGGGGCCACCGTGACCTCGAGACGGGGCGATCGTCGGTCGACCATCCAGATAGTCGAGCCGGCGGTGGAGGCCATGATCTCAGTGGGGCTCGAGCCCGCCAGCCGGGTCAAAGTGAGGCTGACCGACGCCGTCCCCGCCAAACGGTCGGTGCACTTCGAGTTGGTCGACGCGCTAGATCAAACCGCAGGGCCGTAGCGCCTCTCGAGCTCGACCCGCCCCTCGGCACAGTGCTGGGTGTAGGGGCACCACCCGCACAGCGGCCCGGTGCGGGGCGGATAGTCACCACGGTCGAGTGCGTCGTTGATGCGAACCCAGGTCGACCCGATGGACGACACGGCGGCGTCGAGCGATTCATCGGTTACCTCGGCTTCGATGCTGCGCGAGCCCAGATAAAGAAGGCGTGCGGTGTCGGGCCGTTCGCCGGTGGCGTCGAGGGCTGCCGCGTACAGCTGAACCTGATGAAGCCGGTCGGCCTCGAAGCGAGCGGCCGGAGCGCGCCCGGTCTTGTAATCGGTGACCACCAGCTTGCCGTCACGGCGCTCGACGCGGTCGACCACACCCACGAACGGCACATCGCCCAGTTCGCACTCGATGCGCTGTTCGCGCTCGACAACGTCGACGCTCTCGGGGCGCTCCATGGCGAAGTACGCCTCGATGAGGCGCCATGCGTCCCAGCGAAGCCTTCGGCCCTCGTCGACCTCGAGGCCCAGGTCGATGTAGGCGGGGTCGGCCTCGATCTCTGGCCACACGAGGCCCGCTATCTTGCGCGCCGACGCGACAGACCGTTCGGCCACATCTCGGGCCAACAGCTCTTCGAGCACCCGATGGACGAAGGTACCGACCAGTGCCTTGTCGCCAGGCGGATCGGGCAGGCGGTCGATGTAGCGGAACTTCCAGCGGCGGGCGCACTGTTCGAACGTCGAGGCGGACGAGGGCGACAGGTACGGCGGCGGGCCCGAAGGCCGGGCATCGAGACCGTCATCGCCAACATCGGGCGAATCCGGATCGGCAGGATCGGTGACGACCCGAAGGGCTCGCTCGACGACGGGCTCGGGGCTGATCGGTCTGACGGCTGGCGAGCTCACCCTGCCAGTGTGGCCCAACGGTGGGACAGCCACTGCGCAATGCCCGCCGACTCAGCCGTTTCGGGCCTCGAGGAACTCGACGACACGCCTGATGACGAGGAACCCGGCGATGGCTCCGATGAAGCCGGCCCCCAGCGCCAGAGGCACGACGTTGGAGTCGAGGGGGGCGGCAAGCCGGGGCACGGTGGTGCGCGCCGGGCCTGGGACGTCGTCTGGGTCGTCGGACCATTTGGACTTCGACGCAGAGTTGTCGTTCACCCGCTGAAATCTACAGGGCGCCGGGTCCGCTCGGGCGGGTTGGGGCTGGTGGACGAGCTGGGTCTGGGGTCAGGCGCGGTGCACCGGTCGGGCGAGGTCGACACCCACCAGCCGTGCTGCGGCGCGCAGGTCGGCACGTCCATCGGCGTCGAGGGCATCGGGCCCGGCCTGCGCCGCGGCCTTCAACACCTCGAGGGCACTGACGGTGTCCAGGTCGTCGTCGAGGGCGGCCCGCACCGCTGCCAACATCGGCCCTTCGGCGTCGGTGGCATTCGTGTCGCCGGAAGCCGCGGCGACGAGTTGGTCCAGCAGTTCCATCGCCGTGTCGAACTCGCTGTCGAAGTACTCGAAGTCGGTTCGATAGTTGTGGGCCATCAGAGCCAGCCGGATGGCTCGTGCATCACCCCGGGCCACCAGGTCGCTGACGAACACCAGGTTGCCCAGCGATTTCGACATCTTCTCGCCCTGGTACCAAACCAGGCCTCCGTGCATCCAGTGCTCGACGAAGCGGTGGCCGCTGGCGGCTTCGGACTGAGCGGCCTCGCACTCGTGGTGGGGGAACACCAGGTCGCCTCCGCCGCCGTGGAGGTGGATCGGTTGGCCGAGGGTGGCGGCGCTCATGGCCGAGCACTCGATGTGCCACCCGGGTCGTCCTCGGCCGAACGGCGAGTCCCAGGCGGGCTCGTCGGGGGCCGATGGCTGCCACAGGACAAAATCGAGCGGGTTGCGCTGGCGAGGATCGTCGGGAGTGCCGCCGCGTTCGGCGGCCAGGACGACCATCTCTTCTGGGGTAAGCCCAGAAACGCTGCCGAAGGCGTCGTAGGTCGACACGTCGAACCAGGTGATGCCATCGATGGTGTAGGTGTGCCCCATATCGCGAAGCCGTTCGATGATCGGGATCATGTCGCCGATCGACTCGGTGGCGCGGGGTTCGGCGAACGCCGGCCTCATCTCGAGCGCAACCAGGTCTTTGTGGAACCGGGCGATCTCGCCGGCGGCCAGCTCGAGGAAGTGAACGCCCAGCTCGCGCGCTTTGGGCAGGATCGAATCGTCGACATCGGTGATGTTGCGCACCATGTGGACGGTGTGGCCCAGATCTTCCAGACGCCTGACCACCAGGTCGTGGATGAGATATGTGAACGCATGCCCGAGGTGGGTCGAGTCGTAGGGTGTGATGCCGCACACGTACATCGACACCGTCTCGGGAGGGTCGAATTCGACCACCTCGCGTCGCGCAGTGTCGTAGAGACGCATGGTCACAGCGTTTCCCCCTGGTGGGCTCGTGGCATCCTGGCGAAGCCTAGCTAGCGGCGCCCGCATCGGAGCATTGCCGGGCGGTACTTGTCACAGACCTCCACATGGGCGAGCCTGGCTGGCATGGGTTCTGAACGGCTCAACCACGTCAAGGAAGTGGCCCTCGAGGTCAAGGACAGTCTCAAACAGGACAATGTGCCGGTTGCCGCTGCAGGTATCGCCTTCTTCGGGTTCTTGTCCTTGTTCCCGGCTCTGGCCGCGGCGATCTCGATATACGGGCTGATCTCGGACCCCGATGAGATCACCAGCCAGATCAACGACGTGCTCGAGAGCGCGCCCGAGTCGACGAGGGACTTCCTGGGCCAGCAACTATCCGATATCGCTTCGTCGGCTTCGGGTGGTCTGGGGCTGGTGGCCGGAATCGGCATCGTCGCCGCCCTGTGGTCTGCTTCGGCTGCGGTCAAACATCTGATCGCCGCTTTGAACAACGTGTATGGCTTCCGCGAGACCAGGGGTTTTGTGGCCCTTCGCGGCACCGCGTTGCTGTTCACGGTGGGTGCCATCGTCTTGTTGGTAGGGGCGATCTTCGGTTTGGCGATTCTGCCTGCCGTGCTGGCGGCGGTGGACATGGGCGACGCCGGCCGGGTGCTGATTGGCATATTGCGATTTCCGGTACTGATCCTGTTGATGTCGATGGCGATCTCGGTGTTGTTCAACCTCGGCCCCGACCGCAACGTGCGTCGGTTCAGGATCACGACCATCGGCGCCATCGTCGGAACGCTCATCTGGATAGTCGTGTCCGCGCTGCTGTCGATCTACACGGCAAACGCCGGCAAGTTCTCGGGCGGGGCAAACACGCTGGGGGCCATTACCGCCTTGCTGTTGTGGCTGAACGCGACCGCGTTCAGCGTGTTGGTGGGCGCCGAGATCGACGTGGCCCGCGAGACCATTGCGGCCCGGAAGAAGGCCGCCGAACGCGCCGAGATCGACGCCAAGTACGAGGCGGCCACACGAAGCGACCAGGGTCGCGCCGCGCTGAGCGGGGCCCTTCTCGGCGCCGCTCTCGGGGCCATCGCACAGAGGGCTAGCAAGCGCTAGCCCGAAGCGCACAGACAACACAGCACAGAGGGCTAGCAAGCGCTAGCCCTCGCGTTCTACCGGGCCCTTGCGGTCTGATACAGCAGCGGTACTCTCGTTTTGAATGGAGCGCGACGCCGATCTCGAGACCATCGAGCGTGTCGAGAGGTTCCGGAAGCGTTCATATCTCGCTCCCGAGATCTCGGCCGTCGTCAACGATCTCATCGATCATGTCGCCAATCGTGGCAAGTCGCCCACCGAGTACCTGGCCGACAAGCTGGACGCTCACGATGTGGTGTTCCTGGGCGAGCTGATGGCCACCGAGCAGTCGTGTCGGCTGATCGTCGACCTGATTCCTGTACTGGCCGAGTCGGGCGTTTGGCACTTCGCGGCCGACTGGCTGCTGTTCGACGATCAACTGGCCCTCGACGAGTTGGTCAACGCTCCCGATTTCAACGACGGCATGGCCGTCGAGTTGGTCATGCGAGGTGGTGCGCCCAGGGTTTGTATGCCTGTCGAGCGCGTCGAGGTGCTGCGGGCGGTGTGGCAATACAACTGCACCCGCGATCCGAACGCACTGCCCATGCGGGTTATCGGTCTCGACTATGAGATTGCGTACGACAACGTGACCGACCGGGCCGACCTGACCACCCCCGAGGCGTGGCCGCACCTGCGCGACCGAGGGTCTGGGGCGAGGTTCATGGCCGAGGTGATCGAGAGATACATCACGAGCCAGCGCCATCGCGCTCTGGTGTCGTGCTCGACAGCCAATGCGTTGACACATCACCGGCGTCGCTTTCATCCACTTCACGACCGCATCGACCGAGAGGTCGTCGACGGCTGTGTGGTCGGTGCCGGCAACATCTTGTACGGGACCATGGCAGATCGTGTGGCGACCGTGCTGTTGCACCAGCCGCTGCTCGGCCCCGATTCCGGTTCGCCAGAGCACGTGTTCGTCGCAGATGGTCTCGTCGACCTGGTGTTCGCCCGGGGTGATGGGCCCAAGTTCCCTGTCGGCTTCGAAATCGCAGGCACGGCGTTTGCGAAGCTGACGACGACGTCGTCCTATGAGTCGGTTCCGCTGGGGCAACTCGCCAGCGGGTGGGTCTTCCTGGATCCTCTTCACCGGCTCACGGGCCCCAGGCAGCTGGGCGACCACATCGCTCAGCACAACGTCGACGACATCCGCCGGCGAATGGTGCCAGGCGAGGTCAGGCGCCCCGACAACGGTGTCGAGCAGTTGATCTCGGCGCTCGAGACGAATCGACTGGTCTCGGAGATGACCTGGCACGCCGTCGGGACGTGACCGGGTGAACGGGCCTCCGGGGGTCGATCGCCAGTCGCTTCCGATCGATCCGTTCCTGGCCGAGATCACCGACTCGATCGACGCTCACCCCGTGACCCTGGTGGTCGCCCCGCCTGGCTGTGGCAAGACCACACGAGTGCCGGCAGCTCTGCTTGACGACCCGCGCCGATCTGGGTGCATCGTGTTGGAGCCGCGGAGGGTTGCGGCCAGAAGTGCCGCCCATCGCATCGCTTCCGAGCAGAGGACTGTGGTGGGTGACCGGGTGGGCTTCAGCGTCAGGGGCGAACGGCGGGTCGGAAACCGCACCCGCTTGGAGGTGGTGACCGACGGCCTTTTCGT
>JAGQSP010000645.1 GCA_020439485.1 Acidimicrobiales bacterium
CCGTCGTCGACCACGACGACCTCGACATCGCTGACTCCCTGTGCGGCCAATTCGACCCGAAGGCGCTGCACAGACGGACCCACTACCTCGGCTGCCCTGTATGCGGGCAACACGACCGACAGCCGGACGTCGCCAGGGGCCGGGGGTCGGCCCAGGGTCGGCACCTGATCGGCCCTGACCGCGGCGAACAGCACCCGCCGGTAGCGCACCAGCCTGACCATGGCGGCAACAGCCAGGGCAACGGCCTTGGAGACCAGCGCCGAGGTGGTCGACTCACCGGCCAGAGCGACACCCAGACCCACCATCGCCACGTCGGCGGCGACTGCTGGATACACGGCCCTGAAGAACGACAGCGGCCGGTGGTCGACCAGGGCATGGGGGTCGTCGGCGAAGGTGATGACCCGATGGAAGGCGAACGAGACGCCAGAGGCCACCAGCACCGAAATCAGGTCGGCAACGATCCAGGCCAAACCGGCCCGAGTGCCCAGACCCACGAGGAGACTCAAGTCCACACCCGTGACCACCAGGCCGATCAGCAGGAAGCGGCGGAGACGGCGCTTCATGGGACTGGGTCGGGCTCCTCGGGCTCGCTCTCGCCGGCGACTTCGGTGTCAGCGGCGACTTCGGCAACCTCGATCTCGTCGGCCTCGATCTCGTCGGTCTCTACCTCTTCGGCCCCGTCCGCGCCGGCGCCGTCGCCTTCGTCGGGTTCGCCGCCGTCTACGGGGTGGGTCGCAAGCTCCCAGAAGGCCGGTCCCCTGCTGTCGACGAGCCGGCCATCGGGGTCGCGGCGAAGTCGGAACGGATCAAACCGAGCCAGGCCGAGCAACAAGGCGATACCGGCCAGCGTCAACGCATAGCCGCCGTACTCGACCGGGGTGTCGCCGTACTCGAGCACCACAGTGTTGGACGTCGGCACGACCACCATGTGATTGGGGGTGGCCCGATAGATACCTTCAGCGCCCGAGACGCTCCAGTTCGGGAAGTAGGACACCTTCACCAAGACCGGCACGCCGGTGCGGTCGACCTCGAACGAAACCCGGTCGTCGTCGATCACGACATTGGAAACGGTGGCGGGCTCGAGCTCATGCAGCGGTGCCGGCGCAGCGTAGGCGGGTTGCCTGGGGGTGCCGTCGGGCTGGGCGGGCACCTCGGCGACGAGGTCCACCCGCGCCCATTGATCTGGGCCCTCGTCGACCAGCACGACCTGACGGGCTTGCGGGTCGTTGAACCAAGCGACCGCCGGATCGGTCCACTCACGGCCACTGTGTCCCATGTCTTCCACTACGACGGGCTCATAGCTCAACGGTTCGACGATGGAGGTCTCGGCGAGTTCGAAGATCGACCAGCCGTCGCTTTGGGCGACCAACTCGAGTTCGCCGGGGCGGGCGAAGGCCGCGCTGAGCGCCGTGTCGCTGAACGCCATGTAGTACTTGACGCCCATCAGCTTCATGTGGGCGATGCCCTCGTCGATGTCGAATCCCGAGTACGGGATGTCGCGCATGGGCCTGGAAGGATCCTGTGACAGCTCCGACTGCATCAGGAAGTGGTGCGGTACCGACGCTGTCGATTCGAAGTACAGGCCCTCCATCGAGGCGATGCACCCGTCGGTCCAGTGTGGCAACAACATGGGTGCCATGGGCGTGCCATAACGATCGAGGTGCTCGCGGCCGAACTCCCACATGGCCCGGCCGCAACCGTGCTCGGGATCGTCGCCCAGCCGATCCATCGTGGTCATCAGGTTGTAGTACTCGGGGTAGGCGTCCTTGCGTTCGTATCCCGAGAAGTTCCAGTTGGCCCATCCCGAGACGAAGTTGCGGTCGTCGGCCGACACCCTCAACGGACCCCACGCATAGCCGCCATCGGCGGTAGTGCTGCCACCGGGCAGCAGGCCGAGGTGGAGGCTCGTGTAGCCATACCCGAACAGGAACACAAAGGCTGGGAACGCCAGGCGCAAGGCCCTGAACGCATCGGATCCGTAGGGATGACCGCTGGCCTGCCAACGTCGTTTGAGTTCGCCGCCGACCGCTCGGGCAACGAACCAGGCTCCGAGCCCCGCCATGACGTAGAGCGCCAGGTACCAGAAACCGAGGAAGCGAGCGTTCCACAGCCTGTTCTGGGGCCAGTGAACGAAGGCAAACCCAGCCATGGCGCCGATGCCCAGCCAGGTGAGGGCCATGCGGTCCCAGAAGACCACTCCCAGGACGACGCCCACCGCGGCCATCCCCAAAAGCCAGGTCGTTTCGAGATGGGTGCCGGAAAGCAGCTCGGGCTGGAAGAGGTTGTTGCGGACGTCGTAGAGCTTTTCCCAGCCCATGTCGTTCAGGTAGT
>JAGQSP010000646.1 GCA_020439485.1 Acidimicrobiales bacterium
CCGCCGCCGCCCGAACCCCCACCGACCGAGCCGCCACCTCCGCTGCTGCTGGACGGCGCTCGTGCAGCCGTCGATGTTGCGCTGGAGATGCTTGGTGCCATGGTGGCGAAGTAGACGGCGCGGGTGTCAGAGCCCGAGATGGTGCCCATCTTCTCGGCTTCCTTCACGACCTCGGCCCAGTGATCGGCTTCGCCCAAGGCGGTGGCCCAGGCGGTGTATTCGAGCAGCACCCCACGCTTGGCGGCGTCTTCGACGTGGCGTGCGTCGGAGTTCTCGATGAAGCGCCTGAACGACTCGATACGAATCCACATGCCGCTGCCCTCGGGTGTGCGAACCCTCAGTTCCCAGCTGCGGATGACCAGTGCCCAACCGCTGCCGGCGGCGAGGGCTCCTAGCGCCACACCGGCCAGCCATGGCAGGCCCCAGCGGTTGGCTACGAACGCAAACCCGAACACGAACACCGCTCCGACCACCAGCGCGACTGCGCCGAAGATTCGGGCCAGGAGCTTGCGGCGATCGCCTTCGCCGTCCCACAGTCCCGAGTCCTCTAGCCAACTCGACTGGCGCGAGCCCAGCTTCGTCCACCCGGTGGCGAACTGCTTGTCGTATTTGGCCAGCGAAACCCGCGACCTTCCCCCGAACAGCCGGTCGAGCGCTTCGTGGTCGGGCGAGTCTGTGGTGTTGCGCCGAATGGTGACGTTCTTGCCCGAGCCCTCGATCTCGACCTCGCCGGCTATGGCCCGCTCGAGCAGCCACGCCACCCGATGGTTGGCGTTCGCGCTCTCGGCGTAGAGAACCCCGCCCTGCCAGGCGGTGAGACCCTTGGGCGGAACGAACTCGGTCGATGCCATGGCGTCGAGTTCTTCGTGGTCGACGAGCTTCACAGCGTATTGCTCGCCGAACTGCGGGCCGAACGCGGCATCGGCGGAACCGCCGACCCACACCCACTCGCGACCCCGCTTGCGGATGCGGGTGGAGATGACCGCAGCCGACGCGATGGCAGCCGCGGCGGCGACCACGAAAGCGGACAGCAGGCCCGCGCCGGGGTCGTTGACGTCGCCCCTAGGCGGTGTTGGCGCAGCAGGCATTGCGGCCAAGCGATCGCCAGGAAGAGCCGAGATCGTGACACCTTCGTAGGCATCGAGCCGAGACACTTCGGCCACCAGGTGGCCCGGTGCGACCGTGCGTACCGAACACCCGTCCCAGGCCCCTGCAGGCCCTTTCGAACATTGCGGCCCCACCAGTTCGCGATCGGCCAGCAGATGAACCTCGATGCCCGAGACTCCGACCGGCCAATCGGTGCCGACCGCGTTCCACGAGATCAAGCCGTCTACGCGCTCGAACTCGAGCGGGTAGGCGATGTTGTAGCGATGCCGTCCACGGATGGTGGCGTTGGGATCGCCGATTCGGATTCGAGTGCCGTTGTAGGTGGGGCTGAGCTGAAACTGATCGGGAGCCGTCGGCGAAGACACGGTCACCTGCGACTCGTCGGGTATCTGTGACGAGAACAGCCCGGGCACGTCTCGAAAGATGCCGTGGCGGCTGGAGACACCGAAGTCGTAGTCGATCGTCTCGACCACGGCGCCCTGAGTTCCGACTACCTCGGCCGAGGCCCAGTAGCCCACGATCCTCTCGGTGTCGCCGGCGGCCGAGCCGATGAGGGCGACGATGCCCGCGCCCACAGCGCCCAGCACCAACAAGAAGACGTCGAGTTTGCGCCTGGTCCGGTACGCCATCGGCCAAGTCTGCACCACCCGAACCGGTCGCGCCGTCCGGTGGTGCATCATTTCGGCTGTGTCCACCGAACGTTCAGCATCGGCCTACAGCGCCGTGCACAGCCGCGCCCTCAAATCGGTGGCGGTTCAGTTCTTCGTGAACGGCGCCCTGTTCGCGTCGTTCGTGCCCCGACTGCCCGAGATTCGCGACCGGATCGAGGTTTCGGTGTCGACCATCGGCGTGTTGTTGTCGCTGGCCGGTCTCAGCGGACTGTTGGGAAGTGCGGCGGTTGGGCACGTCATCGGCCGGTTCGGAACCAGGCGGGTGATGCTGTCGGCAAGTGCGGTTGTATCGGGCTGCCTCGCGGTTGTCGGGCTGGCTCGCTCTCCAGCGCTGTTCGTCGTCGGGCTGATGGGCATGATCGCGTTCGATGTGCTGGTCGATGTGGCCATGAACATGCAGGGCTCGTGGCTGAGCGCTCTGCGGCA
>JAGQSP010000647.1 GCA_020439485.1 Acidimicrobiales bacterium
CGCATCGCCAAGCGACTGGCTGCAGTCCGTACCGGTGACGACGAGCCCTCGCCGGAGGCAGTACGCCATGCCCTGCGCGATGTCGTCGGCCGTTGTCTGCACGGCATCGACGTGAACCCGATGGCCGTGGAGTTGTGCAAGGTCAGCCTGTGGATGGAGGCGATGGAACCGGGACGGCCACTGAGTTTCCTGGAGCACCGCATCGTCGCCGGCAACGGGCTCCTCGGTGCCACACCAGAGCTGCTCGCCAATGGTGTGCCCGACGAGGCGTTCAAGCCGCTCACCGGCGACGACAAGGCAGTGGTCACCAGTCTCCGCAAACGCAACTCGGCCGAACGCAAGGGCGCGATGGAGCTGTTCGACTCGTTCGATGACGCCACCGAAGCGCAGCTCGCTCAAGCAGCCGCAGAGGTTGACGGCCTGAGCGACGACGACGTCGCCGCTGTGCATGCGAAGGAGCGGCGCTGGAGCGAGCTGCAGAGCAGCGACGCATACCGACGCGCCGTCGCTGCAGCGGACACATGGTGTGCCGCGTTTGTGGCGCCAAGGCAGGCAGGCGCTCCGGCGATCACCCATGGCACCTACCGATCGATGCGTGAGAACCCTGCGGGCGTGCCCGCGGATGCGCGCGCGACCGTCGCCGAGATGGCCAGCCGCTTCGGTTTCCTCCACTGGCACCTGACCTTCCTCGACGTCTACGGCCCGACCGGGCGCCAGGGCTTCGACGTAGTGCTGGGCAACCCCCCGTGGGAGAAGGTTCAGTTCACGGAGAAGGAGTTCTTTGCAGCGAGGGCTCCTGAGCTGGCAAGCCTTCCGGGGGCAAGGCGGAAGGCAGCCATCCAGCAGCTCAGAGTCGAGGACCCACAACTGTGGGCCGACTACCAATTCGAGCTCCGGAGGGCGGAAGGTGACAGCCACCTGCTGAGATCGTCGGGGCGGTTCCCGTTGTGTGGCCAGGGGAAGGTCAACACCTACGCCGTCTTCGCCGAGGCGATGGCGAACGCGGTTGCCCCAACCGGCCGGGTTGGCGTCATCGTGCCGACCGGCATTGCGACCGACGACACCACCAAGCACTTCTTCGCCAATGTCGTGGGTGCATCTCGATTGGCGAGTCTCTTCGACTTCGAGAATGCCGCACCGATCTTCGAAGGCGTTCATCGCAGCTTCAAGTTCTGCCTGCTCACCCTCGCCGGCCGTGACCGTCCCGTGCCTGAGGCAGAGTTCGCCTTCTTCGCACATGAAACAAGCGACCTCTACGACCGCGAACGTCGCTTCACTCTGTCACCCGACGACCTGGCGTTGATCAATCCGAACACGCGCACTTCGCCCGTGTTCCGCACCCGCCGCGACGCCGAGCTGACCAAGCAGATCTACCGCCGTGTGCCGGTCCTGATACGTGAAGGCGATCCGGATGGTAACCCCTGGGGCGTTGAGTTTCAGCAGGGTCTGTTCAACATGACGAGCGACTCCCACCTCTTCCGCACCGCTGACGAGCTGCAAGCCGAGGGCGCCGAGCTCCACGGCAATATCTGGGTGAAGGGCGACCAGAAGTGGCTCCCCCTGTATGAAGCCAAGATGGCCCACCACTTCAACCACCGCTTCGGCGACTACGCCTTGAAGACGGCGACCAACGACAGCAACCAGCTTCCCGACACCCCACTGTTGAACCTGCAAGACCCGACCTACGTCGTCCAACCCCGCTACTGGGTCGCCGAGCCGGAAGTGATGGCCGTGGTCCGTCGCCCAGTGCAGCAGTACCTATTCGGGCTACGAAAGACGTGTCGGTCAACAGACGTCAGGACGTCGATCCCCGCGTTGATCGGCCCGGTTGCGGTAGGTGACAAGTTGCCATTGCTCAACCCGTCCGGGGGCGCCTCGCCTCTTTCTGCCTGCCTCAGCTCGTTCATATTCGACTATTCGACCCGACAGAAGTCCGGCGGCACCGACCTGAGCTTCTTCATCATCGCCCAGCTCCCGGTGATCCCGCCGGGCAGCTTCGATTCCACCGCCGGCTGGTGTAGGTCGAGCGCAGCGAGTTGGATCAATTGTCGAGTTCTCGAACTCACTTACACCGCGTGGGACCTTCGGAGCTTCGCTGCTGACCTCGGCTACAACGGTCCACCGTTCCGATGGGATCCGGCTCGGCGGGAGTTGCTGCGGGCGGAGCTCGATGCGGCGTTCTTCCACCTGTACGGCATCGAGCGCGACGACGTCGA
>JAGQSP010000006.1 GCA_020439485.1 Acidimicrobiales bacterium
CTGAGCGTGCTCGACGGTGTCAACAGCGGCTCGGCCGACGACGAGCGACGCAATCTGGTGATCGAGACGGTTGCCGCCGCACGGCGTCATGAGTTGACCAGAAGCAAGACCATCCTGGGCGATGCCGAGAACGCGGTTCGGGTTGCGAACGACAGCACACTCTCGGTCGCCGAGCGCATCGCCCAGCTCGAGGCTGAACAGAGCGCCACACAGACGCTGGTGGTTGCGACCGAGGGCGGGCTCGACGCCATGATCGAGCTGATCAGAGACGAGCGCCAGAAGTCTCGCCTCTCGGGAACCGACCTCACCGTGGTGGCCCTCGATGCCTACACCACGGCGGCAGCTCTCGTATCGGCCGAACAACCCGAGTGTGCCCTCGACTGGACTCTGCTGGCCGGCATCGGCCGGGTCGAGTCACGCCACGGCACATACCGCGGTGCCGTGCTGTTGCCAGACGGCACCACCTCAAAACCGATCATCGGAATTGCTCTCGATGGCAGCTCGGGCACGGCCGTCATCGGCGATACCGATGGCGGAGTGCTCGATGGCGACACCACCTGGGATCGCGCCGTCGGGCCCATGCAGTTCATCCCGTCGACATGGGCCGGCTTTGCAGCAGACGCCAACAACGACGGGCGAAGCGACCCGCAGAACATCTACGACGCGGCGCTGGCGGCTGCGAGATATCTGTGTCGCAGGGGCCCGCTGGACGTCGAAGCCAACGTGGTTTCGGCCATCCTCACCTACAACAACTCGCAGGTCTACGTCCGAGCGGTGCGAGCCAATGCCGACACGTACACCGAACTCGGAATCACCCTGAAGCGACCCTGAAAACCCCGCAAAGCGGCGGTTGCCGACCTGCCTGCCACACACAGTGGGTCGAGCGAGGGTCTCTGGCAGTGACCACTGTCACAGCCAGGGACATGACATTGATCTGACGATGACCTATCGTGCCAAGGCCATGCCCGAGACCGAGTCATCTGTCGAGCGTGTGGTGAGGGCTGCAGCCGAACGTGGTGTGGCCATCACCCCACTTGTGCAAGCTTCCACCACCCACACCGCAGACGATGCCGCTCAGGCCGTCGGCGTCGACGTGTCGCGTATCGTCAAGAGCCTCGTCTTCAAGGTCGGTGGCCAACCTGTGCTGGTGCTCGTGAGCGGCGTCAACCAGCTCGACGAAGCCGCTCTTGCGGCGGCATCCGGCGGCGGGCGTGTTCAGAGGGCAACCGCAGACGAGGTGCGCAGCGCAACGGGCTTCGCCATCGGCGGCGTTGCTCCCTTCGGAACCGACCTACCCGTGTTCATGGACCGCACCCTGCTCGAGCACGACACCGTGTTCGCAGCCGCCGGCAGGCCGGACACCATCTTCGAGATCGGGTCGAAGGACCTCGCTCAGGCCAGCGCCGCCGTGGTGTGGCAGCTGGCCACCCCTATCTGAGCCCCACACCACCGCGCGCCTCGGGCTAGCTTGGCGCAATGACGGTTCCAGACCGCGCCCAGCTGGACCTCTTGGACGCGCTAGGCAGGCGCTGGGGCCCTCGTATCGTGTTCGAATTGTCGGGCGGAGCGCTGGGGTTCAACGAACTGCGCAAGCGGTGCGACAACATGTCGCCCAGCGTGTTGTCCCGACGCCTGGTCGAGCTGGACGAGGCCGGATTGGTTCAACAAGACGACTTCGAGGCGTGGGAGCTGACCACGCGTGGCTACACCGTCGCCGACTCTCTTGCAGCGGCCACCGCCACGCGGGGCGCCTCAGGGCCGGGTGGTCCTGTCAGCTGAACGGCCAGAATCTGCCAGCCCCGGGTTCGGGCTCTGGAGGGCCGGCTTCGGGTACCGGAAACGTCAACACCGGAACCGCCAGCTGGCGGGCGATGCGTTCTGCGGGCATCAGAGCGAGGCGGCTGGTGCTGCCCAGCTGGCGGGTGCCGAACAGCACGACCAGGTCGGCACCGGTCGAGGCCTGGGCTCTCACCACTGCACCGGTGAACGATTCGGACGTCAGGGCCACGAACTCGAACTCGCATCCCCCAGCTTCGGTCAGACGTTCCACACGCTCGACGTGTTTACTCTCGTCGTCACCGGGCACCAGCAGGTACACCTTGGCGTGCCAGCGAGCCGCGGCGTTCAACAACCACTCGGGCGGATCGACGGCCGACGGTGCAGCCACCAACACCTTTTCGGGCACCTCGTCGAAGTTGACCTCGGGAACCGATGTGTTGGAATCGTCCGTGGTGCTGCGCTTCTCGAGGCCCAGGTTGCGCATCACCAGCAGGGGCCCGATCAGCTCGAACAGGACAACGCTGCCCAAAACGACCGTGGCAGCCTCTACGCCAGGCCCTGGGATGGCCTCAGATGCCAAGACCGCCAAACCCACAGCCACACCCGCCTGCGGGGTCAGATCGACGCCCAGGCGCAGCGACGCCCGCCACCCGAGGCCGCCGACAGGCCCGCCGATGAGGGCGCCGGCCACCTTGGCGATGACCCTCACCACAATGTAGGCAAGGCCGATGACGCCGACTTCGGGTACATCCTCGAGATGGATCGAAGCGCCCGCCAGAGCGAAGAACAACAGATACAGGGGCTGCTCGATCGATTTGATGGTGCGAAACAGCCGTTGGGTGAACGACACCGGCGACACCGACGCCGCGGTTGCACCGGCGACCAGGGCTGCCAGCGGAAGCGATATCTCGACCTGTTGCGACACGGCCCAGCCGAGCAGCAGGTGCACGCCGACGAACAGCAACAACTCGCCCGAGGTCTCGATCTGATGCCCCAACCGGGCGATGAGCAGGCCACCCACGACACCGATGAGCGCTCCCCCGATGCCCAGCTGAACGAAGTCGGCCGCTGCCGACCACACGCTGGCGTCCTCGTTGGTCAAAAGGGTCGCCACTGGCAGTATCGCCGCAAACGTCGTGGTTGCAAGGGCGTCCGAGACAGCGTGCGTCGAGACGAGGCCGCGTGTGTAGGGCGAGGAGACCTTGGCCGAACTGACCACGTGCGCGATTGTCAGAGGGGCGCCGGCGCCGGCCAAGGCTGCCAGCATCAGCGCGACCGAGCGCTCGGCTCCGGCCCACTCGGCGGCGAAGAACACCCCGAACCCCGACAGCACGAACTGGGCCACGCCTGCGGTGACCGACCACCGGGCGGCCTTCAGCGCCCTGGCCGAGGCCCGCTCGCCGATGACGAACATCAATACGGCCAGAGCGATCTCGGTTACGGGCTGCAGCCTGACGAGATCTTCTTCGCTCACCAGCCCCAGGGCCGAAGGGCCAAGCACCGCTCCGACCAGCAGGAAGCCGATCAGCTCGGGAAGGTTGCGACGGGCGAGCACGCGGCTCGCCAAGTAGGCGAGCCAGGCCAGCAGCGCAAATGCTGCGAGGCCGTCGGTCACGGCCTGGCCTTCTCCTCGACCACTACCGAGTCCATGGTGTCACCGACCGATATCGCCAATGCGACGTCCATGCCGGACGTCACGTAGCCGAACAGGTTGTACAGCTTGTCCAGCTTGCGGGTGCAGTCGTCGATGCAGATGAAGAACTGGCTGCCGTTGGTATTGGGGCCTGCGTTGGCCATGGCTACTGCTCCGAGTGTGTACTCGGCCTTCACCGGCTCGTCTGCGAAGCGATAGCCGGGCCCACCCCTGCCGGTGCCGTCGGGGCATCCGCCCTGGACCACAAACGACGGGACGACGCGATGAAAGGTCAGCCCGGTGTAGTAGCCGTCGCGCGCCAGGTTGATGAAGTTGTTGACGGTGGCGGGCGCCAGCTGCGGGTCGAGCTCCATGACGATCTCGCCCTTGGGCGTAGACAGCGTCACCTCGTACAGAATGTTGAGGTCGACGTTGAATTCGGGGGGTTTTGACATTGCTACATGGTGGCAGGCAATCGGCTGTTTCGTGGACATCGCCCCGATCTGGGGATCTGATGTAGGCCCGCGCCCTATCGCGGCCCGGCGTTTCGTACCCTCGTGGCAATGAGGGGACGTCAACTACTTCTGGTCGCAGGAACTTTTGTCGCCACGGCCGCGCTTGTGGGCTGCGGTGATTCGGACGACTCGGGCTCGACGGTCATCGAGACCTCGACGACCACGACAACCGCCGCCGAAGCTGCGGAGTCGACCACCACTGCAGCGCCGGTCGAGACCACGACCACCAGCACCGAGGCACCGGTCGCCAGCACCACCACCGCACCTCAGCGTGGTCAGGGTGCCGAGCTGACCGAGTCTGCCAGGGTGTCAACCATCGGGCTGGGGCCCGTATACGTCGGCGACACGGTCGAGGTCGTCGCCGAGAAGCTCGGAGTCGCCCTCGAACCGATGCCCGATGTGCCCGGTGACGAGACCTGTCGCTATCACACCGCGCCGGGGGGCCCGCCGGGCGTCAGCTTCGTAGTGACCTACGGTCGGGTGTCGCGGATCGACATCGAGTCGCCGAGCGTCATCACCACCCGCTCGGGCGCCGGCATCGGCTCGACCAAGGACGAAATCCTGGCCCTGTTCGGTGACAAGATCGAGGCCACGCCCAACGCGTCGTCCGGCGGCGAGGACCTCGCCTATGTGCCGGTGGACGAGAAGGACGCGAACCTGCGCATCATCTTCGAGACCAACGCCGAGGGGGTCGTGATTCGCTATCGCACCGGCCAGCTGCCCGAGGTCGAATACCCGGGCTGCTGACCTGGCGCAGCGATCGAATCAGTTCGGGCACTCCGAGGCGTCCGGAACCTCACGCCTGTCGACGTTGGTGTCGGTCGGATCGAAGGCATCGGTCGAGTCTTCGCAAACGATGGGCCCCTGTGGGATGAAGAAGCCCACGTCGACGGTGCGAATCAAGCCGTTCTGATCGACGGTGATCAGGGTGCTCTCGTTGGTGAGAGGGTCGATGTCGCTGTCTACCGAGTCGTCACCGATGTCTGGGCTCATGGTGTTCCACGAGATCGGAACCTTCACCAGCTTGATGAAGTACTGGCCCGGCTCGAGGTCGCCGAACCAGTAGTAGCCCGGCTTCGCAGAATCGTTGTCGAGGTTCTGCGAGGTAGTCCAGGCAACCAGGTTGCGATCGACGTCGTAGAGCTCGATCTCGATTCCGTTGACACCCTCTTCGGTGGGGTCCTGGATGCCGTCGCGGTTTGCGTCGAGCCAGATCCAGTCGCCTATGCCGTTGTCGGACTGCGGAATCACCAAGCCGGCGGGAAGCCCCTCGACAGGGGTCAGCTTGGTGCCATTGGCCAGCTCGAGCTGATAAGCCCACGACATCCAGGCATATTCGTCACGGTTGAACGAGCCCTGTGCGGCCCGGACATCCATCTCGATTCGCAGCGACTCGCCGCCCACCCACGACGATCCGGTGGGTGTGTCGACCACGATCCGCACCGCCTTCACCTCGGACAGATCGGCTGGAGCGTCGCCCCAGTCCATGTCGCAGCCGGTGGGCCACGACGTACCTGGCGCCTGGCCGCCCACCTCGGGCCGACAAGGGTTGGTAGAGGTCGAGTACTGCACCGTCACTGACGCCGACGCCGGCTGGCTGATGATCTGCACCGCGTCGGTCAGCGTCGGAGCGAAGTCCGAGTTGCGGGCCTCACCGCTGATCAGTGTGGTATCGCCGAAGAACGGCAAGTTGCCGTAGATGACCGCTCCGCCACCGCCAGTGTTGCCGACGTTGTCGAGGTCGAACCTGAGGGTGGCCTCTTCGTGCGACTCGACCTGAGCGATACAGGGTCGGCTGGTGAAACCCTCGTCGTCGGGGCAACCCACCGGTGGACGGCGCCAATCGAGCGCGGCCGCAACGGCACCGGAACCGTCCAGGTTGGTCGCCTGGATGGTGATGGTGTTGGTGCCTGTGATGAACGGACCCTCGAGTTCGGCGGTGTTCATGACCGACCAGCCCGAGCCGGAGACGCCCTGGCGCACGCCGTTGACGAACACCTCGGTCACCTGGTTGTCGACGACGTAGCTCAACATGCCGATCAACGTCGACGGGTCGTCGTCGGCGGTGATCTCTATGTCACGATGCAGGAAGGTCGTACCGACGTTGCGGCAATCATCGGCCCAGATCGGTTCGGCGTTGCCCGGCATCTCGTTCCACGGCGTGAAGCACGTTGCGCTGAAGGGAGCGTGCACCGCTGGGCGCCTTGGTCCGTTCAGCGTGTCTGAGACCGTCCAGTCGTCGTCAACTGCCAACACGTCGGGAACTTCGACGATGTGGCCGTAGATGTCGACCTCGGCCATGTGCAGGTACTGGCCGTTGAGGGCCACCCGCACGTAGCGGGCCAGGGTGCCGTTGGCCGAAACGGTGGTGCTGCCGCTGACCAGCGCTGCCGAGTCGATCGGAAGCTCGACCACGCCGCTCTGGCTGCGCATGCCGCTGATGGTGCTGCTGGTGAACGGCACCTCCGACAAGAACAGAGCAGCGTTCGCGATGCGCGAGGCGCAGCAGTCGGTGCGGTTCCAGATGGTGATCTCGTCGATCGCTGCCACCGTGTGCAGGTCGGCCTGCCACCACTGGTTCGACGTCGAACCGGTGTGGGTGACCGAGCCGTTCCAGTAGTTGCCGTTGGAGTTCCCGTCACCGGCGTTCGACGCCGCGCCGCCCAGGCTGGGCGTATAGGTAGACGACTGGGTGTGCGAGGCCGACTCGTTCAGGTCGACCCGTCGGCTACCGCTGGTGGCGATGTCGCTGACGCGGGCCCAGGTGAAGTCGATGGCCAGCGAGTGGTCGTTGCTGTTTCCGTCGGCCTCGACCTCGACCAAGTTGAGGCCGGCCTGGAACGGCCCCGTCAACACCAGCTGGTTGTCGAATCCCGAGCCCGACTGGTTCTGCCTGACACCGTTGACATAGAAGGTGAATTCGCCGTTGAGCCATGCGTTGGCCTCCAGAACCAGCTCACCTGGCTCGCTGGTGGCCGACAGCACGAAGCTGCGCTGGAACCACCGGCTGTCGCGTGAGTCGCAGTCTCTGTCCCAAAGCGGAACCGCCGGAGCCGCCGGGAAGCCCGTCGCACACTGCCCCACGGCCTCGGCGGGGCTCTGGTTCGAGTTGCGGTTGTTGGAAACCGTCCACTCTGGATCGTCTTCACCAAGTGCGATCGACGAGCCGTCGGCGCGCTTGCCCGTGTCCAGATCTGGCAATGTCAGCAGGCTGGTGTTCAGAGCCGTCGAGACGTCTTCGAGATTGGCGAAGTCGCCATCAGGCGACGTGGCGCCGTCGTAGTCGACGAATTCGAGCCCGTCGGTGCCCCTCGACATGGCGGTTGCCTCTATCGAGAACAGCGAATCGATTTCGAACTGCGCGCTGGCAACGCACAGCGCCTCGGCCAATATGCCGTCGGTGTCGATGTCGGTGACATCGGCTGCGGTGTCGCCGACACACTCGATCGGGTACGCGGTGTCGTTGGTCGCCGTGGCGAACTCGATGGGCTTCGTAGCAGCCTGAGCGCCGTCGGCGACGTTGGTGATCAGCCTCAGATCGAACAGATCACCCGGGGCGAAAGACGTGCCGTCGAAGTCGAACCGAACCAGCGTGCGGCCGGTCGAGTTGTGGTCTTCGATCACCGTGATGAAGGGAGCAGTGGCCATGCTTATCGGTGCCCAGCCGACATACTCGAGCCCAGCTGGCAGCAGAACGCCGACGAACGGCTCGACATAGGGCTGTGCAGCCGAGTCGAGATTCTCGACCCGCACCTTGAACGACAGGTGTTCGCCAGGTGCGGCCGAACCGGTCTCGTTCCAGACCTGCAGGAACGGGAACGCCTTGACCTCCTCGACCTCGACTCGTTCGCAATCGGCCCGAGTCGACATGTCGGTGGCCGACCAGGTCGCGCAGTTCTCGACCGACCGGTCGAGTTCGTGGAAGTGCTTCGTGCCGCCGTTGCACGCGATGGCGTCGACGTCGCCGAACCCGGTTACGGGCAGCGCCGCTGCCGACAGCGAGCCGTCGCCCAGCGCTATCGCGATCAATTCGACGTCGGATCCGCTTTCGCGCTCTGCGTACAGCAGCCCGTCGTTGCCGAAGTCGAGGCCTCCGACGTCGGGGTTGCCCGTCAGCATGTGCAGCGCCGTCGTCGCGCCAGTGGTGCGGTCGACGGTGCCCAGCCTGCGGGTGCCAGACGCCTCGGTCACGTACATCGTGTGCGAGTCGGGGTCGACTGCGATGCTCGATGGCTTGTCGAGCGGCCCAGAGATCGGGCCGATGGTGCTTCCTGCGATGGGAGCACCTGTTTCGGGGTCGATCCGGTAGATGTAGTGGTCGCTGGTCTCGACGATGACCCACAGGGCCTCTTCGCCCCCGGCGAGCACCTCGAAGGCTGCACCTTCGACACCCTTGAAGCCTGCGAACTGACCACCGAAGGCCTCGGTTACGACCGTCTCGGCACCCGTCTGTGGGTCGACAACGTACATTGCGTTGCCCGACTTGCCGCCGGCCTCGGCCCACACGACGATGTCTTGCTTGAGCGGCCAGAAGGCGGCTGCGCTGGTCTTGTAGTTGCGGGTCAGCGGCACGATGTCGGCCGCTTGGAGGTTGTCGATGTCGGCCGGTATTGCCGCCAGGCCGAGACCGTTACGTTCGAACGCGTAACACACGGCCGGAACCTGGCCTCCGGCAGCCGCGCTGACCACCTCGGTGACGATCGAAGCCGGAGTGGTCACCTCGAAGTCGGTCGGAACGTTGTCGAGATACTCGACCTTCACCTGATCGACCCCGTACGGCAAAGCGTAGGACGCATCCGCGGTGCCGGTGACGGTGGCCAGTGTGGTCCATGCACCATCGACCCGAACCGAGAACCGAGCCCTGGGCGCCGATGGCGTCCAACGGCCGGTGCGCAGCAGCTTCGCGTCGAGGCCGTCTGGAATCGTGTCGACGACCACGAGCTCTTCGACATCGGCGGTGCCGGTGGCAACGGTGTCGAGATTCCACTCGATCTCTCCGCCCAGGCTGACGCGGCGGCTGTTGGCGGTCTTGGTCGCCGATACGTCGCTGATGCCGCCGCAGCCCTCGACTGCGGGCTTGGTCAGCACGTACTCGATTCCGTCACCGGTGCCATCCTCGAAGGCGAAGCCCAAGGCCGTCAGGGTGAGGGGAATCGAGCTGACGGTTCCGGAGATTTCCACCGAGCCGCCGGCCATGCCCCAGTTCCAGGCCCCTACGTTGCCGGTGCGCAGCGCCGGGTCCAGAAGCGTCCCGGTGGTTCGCCACACCCTGGTGGAGGTGGTTTCGAAATGCGGACCATTGGCCGCCGTTTCGGTCCAGGTGAGCCCGCCGCCGAGGTTGACGCGCGAACTGTGGGCCCACACCGTGTCGCCCCAACCCGAATAGCCGCCAATGCGGGCGAGGTGTATCGACGGTTGCACCACCGGATCGTCGAACTCGAAGGTCAGGGTTGCGTCGTTCGGGAACCAGTGAATGACCTCGAGAGCGTCGGCATCGCGAACCGTGGGAATCGAGTAGTCGCTGGTGTTCAGCCGGTCCATCACCGCGGTCTGCATCTGGGCCACACCGGTGATGCGGGCGGTCACAAACGTCTCGCCGAACGGGGCGCGATAGGTCGTCGAGTTGACCCGGGTCCACTGGCCGGTCTGGGCTGCGGGCACGTCGTTGATCGGTGCGCCAGGGGGGCAGGCAACGGTGAAGGGCTCGTAGCTGGCGCCCCAGATCTTGATGTCGGCCTCACCACCGTTGAAGTAGCGGAAGCCGAAGATGGGTGTGGTGTTGGTGTCGACCCCGAATGCCTCGATGTCGAACACCGACATCCACATCGGCTGATCGGGGCGGTTACCCGGCGCGTACCCCGTGTTCCAGGTATACCCACCTGCAGCAACCGATATGCGACTGGAACCGGCAATCAGCTCGCCGTTTTCATCCAGCGCGCCCAGCTCCATGTCCGAGTTGCCCCAACGCTCGGCCACGATCACGAAGTCGTCGTTGTGGAACGGGGC
>JAGQSP010000648.1 GCA_020439485.1 Acidimicrobiales bacterium
CCCTGGTGCACATGTTGTCTTTGAGAGCCACGGGCACGCCTGCCAACCGGCCAGGGTCGCGCCCGGACGCGATGTCGGCATCGATGGCCTCGGCCCTGGCGCGGGCCTCGTCGCGCAACACCAGGTTGAAGGCGTTGATGTCGCCGTCGCGAGCGTCGATGCGCGAGAGGTGTTCATCCACCACGTCGACAGCCGATCGCTGGCCCGATCGCACCAACTCGGCTATCTGGGATGCGGTCTCAAAGCTCATCGGTCGTCGCCCAGGATCGGTGGCACCACGAAGAAGCCGTCGGACGAGTCGGGCGCCTGCGACAACACCTCGGCCCTGTTCACCTCGAGATCGACGACGTCATCTCGCATGACGTTGACCAGTGGCATCGGGTGAACCATCGGAGGCACATCGCTGAGGTCGAGGGCCTCGATCTCGGCCGCGTGGCCCAGCACGCTGGCCAGGTGTGAGGTGAAATGGTCCAGTCCGGCGTCGTCGAGTCGGAGCCTGGCGAGGTGGGCGACGTGGGCCACCTCGTCTCTGGAGATCCTCTGCGTCACCGGCGGTTCCCTTCGTGAGCGGGCGATAATTGGAGGGCACGGAAACACCGACCACTGCCAGTCGATTACCGGTTTGGAACGGGGTTACCGTGGTCGACCGACTCAGAGATGTTATCGGTGTGGCACAACCAGCCAGGCCGACCCGCCCCAGGCCGCCGCCGAACTCGCCACCATAGAGGAAACCATGACCCACACCTTTCTCACCGACGAATGGATCGACGCCGTGCTGGCCCTGCAGGACGAGTACAAGGATCGCATCGACCCACCGTCGGACTCGATCGTGATGAACCAGACCGTCAACGATGTGCCATTTGGTGACGGCGTACTCGAGTTGTGTGTCGACACCAGGTCGGGTCTGGCCGAAGTGCTGCGCGGGCACAGCGACGAGGCCGACGTGACCATCACCACCGACTACGCAACCGCCAAGACCCTGTTCCTGGCTCAGGATCCACAGGAGATCATGCAGGCGTTCATGTCCGGCCGCATCGCGATCCAGGGCGACATGGCCAAGCTGATGATCGCCCAGGCCAACGCTGCTGCACCTGACGAGATCCACCTCGAGGTTGCTCGCCGCCTCCGGTCACTGACCGCCGAATAGCGCAATGGTCGCTCACGCGGCAGCGTGGTCGGCTCGCTCGGTCGACACGACCCTGGCCGCGGCGAATATCGCCAACCCCGACACCAGCCCACCGACCAGGTAGGCGCGGGCAAACGAATCTGCGACGCCTGCGGTTGCTTCTCCCCCGATCTGCACCGCCTGCATCAACTCGATGCCGATCACCACCCCGACCTGCGATGCCATCTGTTGAGCCGCGCCGGCAATGCCGAAGTCCGACTCGTCGACGGCGTTGGCCATCACGGCGGTGAGCGACGGGCCCGCTGTGCCGAGCCCGAAACCCGAGATGGCCAGACCCAGAAGGATCAGGGTGTCGTCGAGCCTCGACGCCCCAAGCGCCAGTATCAGCATCGACCCGAACAAGGCGCTAGATCCGACGACGGCATTGGTGCGCTCGCCCACCTTCAGCGCCAGCCATCCCATCAGCGGCCCGACAACGGCAAACGTGAGCGGCCTTGCAATCGTGTACAAGCCGGCCTTGGTGGCGGTGAAGCCGAAGGTCGAGTCATCCTGCAGCAGCAGTGGAGTCAAGATGAAGCCACCCATGTAGGCGAAGTTCATCGTCAGCTGGGCGATGATGGGTGCGCTGACGTTGCGCATCCGGGCGTAGTGAGGAGGAAACAGCGGCGCCTGCCCGCGCCGCTCGATCGACCAGAACCACCAGCCGGCCAGGGGTATGCCCACCAGGCCCAACACCACTGCCGGCGACGTGAGGCCCCACGCCGCCCCGCGATTGACCACCAACAACACGAAACCTACGACGGTTCCGAGGGCCACGGCGCCGCGCCAGTCGAACGAGAGGCCGTCTTCTCGGGAGGTCTCTGGCAATACAAGTGCTGCCAACAACACCGCCAGCAACGAAAGCGGCGCCTGAAACACAAAGATCCAGCGCCAGTTGTAGTTGTCGACGATCGGCCCGCCGAACACAACCCCCAGGACCGGAGCGCCAGCCCCCACCATCGACCAATAGCCCATGGCCTGGACCCGCCGTTCGGGCTCGAAGGCCCGGTTGATCATCGCCATGGCAGACGGCCCGGTCGCCGCTCCGCCGATGGCTCCCAGAACCCGGAACGTGATCAGCGACCATTCGTTCCAGCTCAGCGCGATCATCAGGGCGAACACCGCCGACAGCCCCATCGACAGCAGGTACATCCGCCGGTGGCCGAACATGTCGCCCGCACGGCCCAGGGCCGGACCGACCAGCGCCACCGCGAGAATCGGCCCCGTGATGACCCACGAGACAACCGACTCCGACGCATCGAACTCGGCGGCGATGTCGCGGATGGCAACGCCCAGGATCGTCACCGTGAACGCAACCGAGAACATTCCGGCCAGCGCCACGCCGAGGACATAACCGCCATAGCGCGGGCTTCGTTCGAGCCGCCGCGCCACCCGGCGCCGGAAGAGGATCGGCCACGGTATCGACGTGACTGGCGTGGCTCCGGCCGCGCCGACGCGGAGCCGGTGAAACTGATCGCGTGAACCCACGAACTGCTACCGGGGAGCCCAGAGCTCGACCGACTCCCCCGGCTTCAGCAGAGTTCCGGCACCGGGACTGGACGATTCGACGATGTTGCCGCCCCCGGCAACACCCGACCGCACCAAACCCACCGCTTCCAGTGCAGCCGTGGCCTCTTCGATGGTCATGCCTTCGACGTCTGGAACCGCGCGTCGATCTGGGCCTTTCGAGACACGAATCGCCACGGTCGACCCACGGGGCAGTTCCACCGACGCAGACACGCTCTGCGAAATGACAACTCCGGCCGGCACCGTCTCGGAGAACTGCTCTTCTTCCTCGACCAGATTCAGCTGCACCTGGGCAACGGCGGCAGCAGCTTCGTCACGGGTGAGCCCCACCAGATTAGGAACACTTCGCGGGACCGGGCCGCTCGACACCACCAGCTCGAACGACACGCCGGGTTCCAGCAGGCGTCCGGGCTCGACCGAGTCGCCGTCGATGGTTGCGCTCATCACGTCGCCGGCCGGAACCTGCTCGTCGAAACGTGGCTCGCGGCTGATGACGCCAAAGCCCCGAGACTCGAGGCGCTCGATGGCCGCCTGTTCTTCCAGGCCCACCACCCAAGGCACCATCGTCAGCCGCGGACCCACGACCACATCGACGGTCACGCCGAAATCGGCGGGCAGCTTCGAGCCGGCCTCTGGCGATTGACGAACGACGGTGCCCTTCTCGAATCCATCGCTTCGAACCTGCTTCTCGTCCAACACCCAACCGTTGGCGTCTGCCAGCGAGCGCACCTCGGTGATATCGCTGTTGCGCAGGTCTCCGAGATCGAACAAGGGAACGGCCTCGGTTTCGGGGCTCGAAACCAGGTACATGGCTGCCGCGACCATGGCCACCAGAACAGCAGCCGAACCCAACAGCCAGAGGCCTCGACGCGCGCTGACCCCCGGCGAGCGCTTCGTTGTGTCGGCAGCGGCATCAACCGCTGCAGATCCGGCCGCCGGATCATCGAACAGTGCCCCACCCACCTGGGTTTGTTCGCCGACCGGCTGGGTGGCGTCGGGATCCGCGCCGGCGGCCCTTGGAAGCGTGATGCCCGCCCATCGGCTCGACTGTGGGTCGACAGTGTCGAGCGCGTCCACGTTCAGCAGCGAACCGGCCAGGGGCAGGGCCCCTGGCGCCTCGAAGCCCTCGGTAGAACGCACCAGTTCGCGCATCAGCTCCAGCGCGGTGGGCCTGTCGCCTACCTCGACCGAACCCGCCCGCCTCAGGGGTTCTGCAGCGGGGCCAAAGATGTCTGGCACCTCGAGATCGTTGGTGCTGCGGAATGCAAGCAGTTCGAGCGGATCCTCGACCGGGCCGGGAACTGCCCCGGTCACCGCCTCGACCAGGCTGACGGCCAGGCTGTACACGTCGGTCCGTCCATCCGCCCTGCCCGGCCTGCTCCGCTCGGGGGCCGCGTATCGAAGCGTTCCCAGCACCGCCGAGTCGGGCTCGGTGAGGCCGGTGTCTCCGAGCACCTGCACGAGCCCAAAGTCGGCCACACGCAGCCGCCCGCCGCGATCGAACAGCAGATTCGCCGGTTTGACGTCGCGGTGGACCATTCCTCGCTGGTGGGCGGCCGCCAGAC
>JAGQSP010000649.1 GCA_020439485.1 Acidimicrobiales bacterium
GGCACGACGGCGGTTCGGACGTTCAACTGGGACGACATCACCATCGTCGACCCGCCACACCCGAAGCCGCGCCAACTCACCGACGTCGCGTCGGCCACCACCGAGCGAACCGCAGCGGACATCCACGACCGCCTCGACCGATGGCACGCACACCTCTCCGCCGCAGGAGTGCAACCCAACGACGCCCACGTGTACACCGAGGCGGCAACGCTCGCAGTCGATCGAGCCGCTGCGTCGCTCCGAGCTGCTGAGCCCGCCTGGCTGGTTGCACTGCTCGGTACACGCCCCGTCGACAATCCGGCTGCGACGCAGGTCTGGGAGGACACGGTACGAGAAGTCGCTGCGCATCGTCTCCGTGCCGGCATCGTCGACCCCCAGAACCTGGGCGACGAGACGGTGTGGCCGGCGATCTCAGCCTCAGTTGCTCACGCACAAGCCTGGCTCGACGACATCGCCGACCCCACCCTCACGCCAACGTTGCGAACGCGAACGCCCGACGAGCTGCAGCAGCGTCAGGTCGAACTCGACGCCATCCTCTCGGCCGCGCCAGCAGACGTCCGAGGTCTCATCCAGAGAATTCAGTCCATGGCACCCTTGCCGTTCGAGGAGCTCGAGGATCTCCTTGCCGACCTGGCGTCGGCACATCACGAGCGCCAGCACTGGATCCTGCAGCACTGGCCGCACGTCGTCGAAGCCTCGGTGGTGGCGGCTGCGCTCCATCCGGGAGCCGGGCACGCTCAGCCTGCGTTCGTCGACGAGCCGGTGCCCGGGCTGACGTAGCTGGCGTTCCTCACCGCCCCCAGGGCAGGAGTGCGCACGAGCCCGTGGAGGAGCCAGCGTGGCTCTTGATCGGCGCAGGCGTAGCTGGCGAAACCTCTACGTTCCGGCGGTTGACGGTTCCCTTGGAGCCGTCGTCGTGTCGTTGCCGGGATGCTCGACAAGCAGCGTTCGTGGCCTGATGGGCAACTCCGCCGGTCACGGGTGCGAAAAGGTTGCCATGACGCCGAGGTCCAGTCCTTGGGCTCGCTACCTAGATTTCGAGGCAGCGTCAGGATCCGCATCGACCGTTCAGGCATCGCGCCACAGTTGGGTGGCTTCGTCCGCGTCCCGCTTCCGGACCAAGGCGGCGTGAGCGCGCAGGCACCGAATGAACTCCCTGAGCTCCGTCTCGTAGGCATCGACGGCAGCCTTCACCGTTGCTTCGTCAGGCAGGGCGTAGCGGTAGCGGCCGGAGGCATCGACCTCAGACTTGTCGGTGAGGATGCCGGCTTCCTGGAGCGCCGGGCCAATCGCTCCGGCCAGTCGTCGCAGTGGTTCGTCGCGCTGCCCCGACGATCCACGCGGCAATGAGATGTAGGTCGAATACGAACTCTGGGGCTCTTCCCCGGCGAAGGCCAAGAGCTGCTCGGCTGAATGAGAGCGATGGAGCAGCCAGGGTTCAAGGCAATGGGCTGCCAGGTCGGCGGCATCGTCCTGCAGTCCACGCAGCTGGTCCTTGAGTGCTGGCAGGCGGGTTTGGTTCGACCTCACCAGATCAGGGCTGGCGGCGACAACCTTCCCAACGATGCGCTCCCACTGTTCGGAGCCCCACTGGCTCGCGGTGGCGACGAGCTCGGTGGCGGCGGGTTCGAGCAGAGAGTGCTGGGCCTCGACTGCGGCGGCGGCGTCAGCGATTTCGGAATCGATGTCAGACATGGAGGCATTTTGCGCGCGGGGGTGTGACACTGACCGCTCTATGGCGCGGGCAAGGAAGGCGCTATTGCCGGCCGGAGTAGTTGGTCGAAGGATGGTCGAGCGTGCAGACATCGAGGTGCGCGTCTACGACCAACGTGACGTGCTCGTTTCGCCGGCTGGATTCACTCTCGGCCGACCAGCGGTGGCGGGTACCGGCGACGAGACTCGGGGAGCGGCCAGTGGTGCCCGCTGTTGTACCGGTCGGCCATCACCAGAACCCAGACGCGGACCGCTCGCTGCAGCGTCTCGTGGTCAGCGGGCCGCGCCATCAGCACGCGACCGAAGTCCTCGGTTGGCGCGCCGTCGTCAGCGGTCGTTGGTGCTGCCCATTCGACCGCTTCGGCGAGTGCGTCCCAGACGGTGAAGCCTGGGCGGTAGCCGCGGCGGAGGTGGTCGACTGCGGAGACGAGATCGAGGAGCCAGGTGCCGCCCTCGTCGAGGGGCTCTGATCCGTTCGTGTCCGAGTCGGAGGCGAAGAGGTCGTTCATTGCGCTGGCTCCAGTCCCGCGGAGTCGATGTTGAGCATGAGCGCGTCGAGGCTGCGGATCGGGTCGTCGACGGAGGTGGCGCCGGCCGGGGGGAGTCGGTCGAGCAGCGCTGCGGAGTCGATGTCGATGGCCGTTCTGATGGGCGTGACGTTGCCGGGCGCCGGGGTATGGAGCCACGACTGCACGGTGGACGAGTCGATACCCGCGCCCTTCGCTGTCGTTGCGACGCTCTCGGTGTCACCGTCGCAGCGGATGTTGATGACGTCGAGGACGATGTGGTCGTTGACTCTCGTTGCGAGTGCCGTTGCGGTGTCCGCTGGTGAGAGGCCGGCCGCTTCGGACACGGCTGCAAGCTGGTCGGGGTGTGCACGGCGACTCGCGGCGATGGTGAGCGCTTCGTCGGGCTCGACGACC
>JAGQSP010000650.1 GCA_020439485.1 Acidimicrobiales bacterium
CCCGGCGGCGGGGGAGTGCCCGTCGAGGGCGTCGGCGGCGAGGATGACGGCAGCGCTGGTATAGGTCGACCGCTCGGCATCGGGGAAGTTGATGCGATCGGGGTACACGATGCCGGTGAAGTACGCCCCGTCGTCGTCTCGCAGCACCTGAACCGCCTCGAAGAGGCTCTTGGCCTCGTCGCGTTGCCCGGCTACCAGATAGGCCATCGCGCACTCGCAGGTCTCGGCGGCTGTCACCCAGGGCTGATCAGACACGCAGCGCACGCCGCGGCCGTCCATCACGAAAGTGTCTCGCCCGGCGGCCAAGCGATGTGTCGCGGCGTCGCCGTCTATGGCTCCTGCCAGCACCGGGTAGTACCAATCCATGGCCCAGCGTTCCTTGGGCTCGAAAGCGTGGGGGTCGTGGGCGATGGCGTGGGCCAACTGCACGGCCGAGAACTCCCAGTCGGTGCGATCGACGTCCATGGTCTGGGCCAACATCAGCGCGCACCGCAGCGAGTGATAGATCGAAGAGGAGCCGGTCAATAGTGCATATGACCACGGGGTGCCGTCGGCGTGGCGGGCCCAGATGATCTCACCGCCGGCGCGCTGCATCGAAAGCACGAAGTCGATGGCGCGTTCGACGACGGGCCACATGGTTTCGAGATAGCCCCTGTCGCCTGTGCAAAGCCAGTGATGCCACACGCCGGTGGCCACGTAGGCGCACACGTTGGTGTCGATCTTGGGGTCTTCGATGCCGTCGGCGAGGTAGTAGTGATGCCACCAACCGTCGGGTTTTTGGGCATCGGCAAGCCATTGGTATGCCCGCTCTGCCTCGGTTCGCAGCCCGGCTACATCGAGGGCCATGGCGGCCTCGACGTGGTTCCAGGGGTCGGCGTGGCCGCCGGGAAACCACAGGATCATCCCGTCACCCAGCTGATTGGCGACGATCGAATGGGCTGTGGCCTCGATGTCGGCCAGCGACATCACCCCGGTGTGCTCAGGCTGCTGCATGGGCCTCTCCGACTGGGGCATCGGCGGGCTTTGCGCCGTAGTGGACGATGCTCTTGCCCAGCACCGGGTTGAGCAGCCGGTCGGCCGTTCTGGTGAGCTTCGGAGCTTCGATGATGTCCCACTCGAGCAGCTTCAGGTACTTCTTGACCAGCGGGTTGTCGTTGTTGGTGGGGCCAACGGCACATTTCAGCCACCAATAGGGCGAGTGCAATGCGTGGGCCCTGTGGGTACCCGACAGTTCGAAACCCGCCTGCGACAACAATTCCGAGAGCCCGGCCTTGCGGTAGATGCGCACGTGTCCGCCAACGGCCTTGGGGGCGTGATACTCGTCGGAGAGCTTCCAGCAGATCTGTTCCGGGAACCACGAAGGCACCGTGGCGGCGATGGTGCCCCCAGGCGCCAGCACCCGGTACAGCTCGGCGATCGCCCGCCGGTCGTCGCCGATGTGCTCGAGCACCTCGGAGGCGATGATCCGATCGAACGATCCGTCTGGGAACGGCAGGGCGAGAGCGTCGCCGCGCACCGCGGTGCCCGCTCCGCCGGGCGGGATCTGGCCCTCGGTGTGCATTGCGTAGTAGGTGCCCATGCACTGCTGCAGTTCGGTGAGGCTGTAGTCGAACGCCACGATGGTTGCGCCCCGCCTGAGGGCCTCGAACGCGTGTCGCCCGGCGCCCGCGCCCATGTCCAGCACGCGGTCGCCGCGTT
>JAGQSP010000651.1 GCA_020439485.1 Acidimicrobiales bacterium
GTCGCAAGGTCGGTGCCGAACCGCGAGCGGTCGATCGACAACGACAACGCCCTTCTGGGCTCGGGGCTCGAGGCGGGCCCCCGGGGGGTCGGGAAGCCCATGTACCAGACCTGGTTCGATGGATGCTCGGCCATCTGCAGCCCGTCTACGTCGAGTGCGCCGTCGGCGAGGCCCACGTCGGCTGTGCCGACACCGACGGCATCGGCAGCGGCTTGGTCGGAGTCGACGAACTGAAGAGTGATTCTGCCCACCTCACCCGCCTGGCCCGTCGGAGCCCTGCGCGCCAGCGTCATTGTCGCATCGTCGAGCGAGCCGCTTTCGATGACGAACGGCCCGCTGCCCAGCAGCGGCGTCGTGCTGGTGCCGTCGGGGTTCAAGGCAGCCAGTGTCGAGGGAGCAACGGGAGCAAAAGCGCTGTGGGCCAGGTACTCGGGCAGCCAGGGATTGTTCTGTTCGAGCTGCACCTCGAGCGTGCGCTCGTCAACCACCCGCAGACCCAGCTGACGGCCTTCGACGCCGGCCAGCACGTCTCTCCAATTGGCGATACCGGCCTCGACACCCAGGTAGGCGGTGCGGCCCCTCGTCCGTTGCGACGCGAGCGCAAACCACGAGTCGACGAAGGTCTGGGCGGTTATCGGTGTGCCGTCCGAGAACGTCGATCCGGGTCGAAGAACGAACGTCCAAGTCACGAGATCGTCCGATGTCCACGACTCGGCGAGACCCGGCACGGCGCGACCTTCCGAGTCGATGCGGCTGAGGCCCGTGTGCAGCAGGCTGGCGATGTCGACAGCGCGGGTAGAGATGGCGTGGTGGGCCTCCAGCGACTCGGGGGCTCTGGTGGCGACGGTCAGGGTGGACCCCTCGACCACGACGGTGGTCGAGGTGGTTTGAGCGATGGTGGTGTCGGGCGGCGTGTCGCCGCCAGACGTGCACGCCGACATTCCCAACACAACAGCGAGCACCGGCGCCGACCAGCGGGCCTTGCGCCGGTGCATCATGATCCGGGAGGCAGCGCCGGGTTCAACGCCGGCACCATCGTCTCGATCAGTGCCTTGGCCAGCTCCTGATGATCGTCTGGTGTCCCGAACACCGACAGAACCACGACCTCGCCGTCGATCTCACCGGCGGCCAACGTGATCATTGCGGGCGTGCCTCGCGCAACGGGCGAGTCGTCGGTGGCGCCGCTCAGGACCACCCAGCCAGGAGGCACCGCTATGCCGCCGGTGCGTTCGAACGCACCAACCGAGGTGTTGAGCCAGTCGACGACCACCGCCTCGATGTGCGAGTCGACCGAGTCGGTGTCGTCGAACAGATCGATCGTGAAGCCGGCCACATCGACCAGGTGCCGGTCGCGGATGGCGTACCCGTCGAAGGATTCGGGTCCATAACCGACCCAGCCGATGGGCACCAGGGCCGTAGCGGCGGCGCCAGCCGGGTGTTCGAGAGCCACTTCGAAGAAATCGGCGGCAGTCGGCGCATCAGGAATCATCGGTGCGACGTCGCCTTGGGCGCACCCGGCGTCGACCTGGGCGAGTGTGCGCGTGAACTCGGCGGCCAGACTCGAAGCACAGGCCGACACCCCCAGCTGGCCGTGGCCCGAGCGGGGAAACTGGACCAGCTGCGCACCGAGCTGGCCGGCGAACTCGACAGCCTCGCGGTGTGGCGTGATGGGGTCGAAGCTGCCGGACAGAACCAGCGCTGGCTGCTCGAGGGCGACGAACTGGTCCTCGACCGGCGGCGCATCCTGTAGGTCGAGTGCGGTGCACACCGAGGTCCAATAGACATTCGAACTCGACTGCAGTTCGCCGAACCGGCCTTCGACGTCGAGGTCGGGCGTGATATAGCTCCACTCGTCCATGCACTGCACCGCGACGAAGGCCGCATAATCTTCGCCGCCCGAGCCGGGCCCGGTCTGCGACGCCAACAGGTCGAGGCTCCATGTGACCGAGTTTTCGAGATCGGCCACCACCTGGGGAATCGACGCCGCGGTGTAGTCGGAATAGAGGGCTCCGTAGAAGGTCGACAAGATGTCCTGGCCCGACATGGTGTAGGTGAAGGCCGTCGAGCCATCGTCGGGGTCCAGATAGTCGACGTCGATGGGCGAGCTGTCGGCCCGAGCGATGAGGTCGTCGATCCGTTGGCCCAGATCTGGGTATTGCCGGGCGCAGCGGCTCTGCGAAGCACACAGCGACAAGAACGCATCCAGCGCCTCGGCTCCACCGGTCGTGTAGTCGTCGTCGGGATCGTCGGCTATCGAGTAGGCGCCGTCGAGCACCATCGAACGCACGCCGTCACCGAACTCGCGCGCGTAGGTCTGGGCCATGCGCGTGCCGTATGACTGGCCCCAGACGTCCCACCGGTCGACCCCCAGGGCCTTGCGCAGGGCTTCGAGGTCGCGCGCCGCCGACAGCGTGCCGTAGTGGGAGAGATCGATCCCTTCGAGGGCCAGCCGGGTGGCGCAATCGTCGGCGGCGCGGGCTTC
>JAGQSP010000071.1:0-8924 GCA_020439485.1 Acidimicrobiales bacterium
CTCGAGAAGCTCGTTTCGGCGGGTCACCTGCGCGTCGAGATGGGCAAGCCGGCATCTGGCGCCGGGCGTCCGTCCAAGCGCTACATCGCCGCCACCACCGAGATCCATCTGGCTTTCCCAGTCCGGCGAGACGACCTGCTTGGCACCCTGCTCGGCCGGGCATTGACGCGCCTGCCCCATCACGAGGCCGAAGGGTTGGCCGAAGAGGTCGGCGTCGAGTACGGGCTGGCCCTGGCCGAGTCGATCGAACCCGGCGATGCCCATCGATCTCTGCAGGCCGCGGTCGCCACTGTGGCCGACGCCTTGACATCACACGGTTTCATGGCTCGCGCCGAGGGGGCAGCAGGTCAGCTGCGCATCGTCTCAGAACACTGTCCCTTCGGACAGGCCGCCGTCGAGCATCCCGTACTGTGTGCCATCGACCGCGGCTTGGTCAGGGGCATGTTGGCCGGCCTACACGGCGAGCGAACCCCCCAAATCGAGCGTTCGGTACCCATGGGAGACACGGTCTGCACCACCACGGTGTGACGCCACTCAACGGAGACGCCCCTCCAGATCATGCTGGTTCACCTGATCAGACACGCACACGCCGGCTCCAGGACCGCCTGGAATCTTCCCGACGCCCAGCGGCCGCTCAGCGACAAGGGACTCTCCCAAGCTGTTGCTCTGTCAGAGCTCGATGTCGGTCAAGCGAACGTGCACTCGAGCCCCGCCATCAGGTGCACCCAGACCGTCGATCCGCTGGCCTCGAGGTTGGGCGTCGCGGTTCAGGTCGACAACCGACTGGCCGAAGGATCAGACCCCAGCAATGTCGTCGGGTGGATCTGCCAAGCACCAGACGACGGCCTGGTGTTGTGCTCGCACGGCGACATCTTGCCCGAGGTACTCAGGCTCCTGGCCCTGCGTGGAATGACCCTCGATGGTCCGCCGGCAGTACAGAAGGCATCGGTCTGGGTTTGCGACATACGAGACGGCCAGCCCCATCACGCGAGCTACATCCCTCCCCCACGGCTTTCGTGAGCACCTCACAGCAGGTGGTGCGACCGAATCAGGGCTGAGCGGGTGCCGACAACTCGTCGATCAGGCCTTCGACCACCGACCGCATCGCCTCTGGCGGGTTGCGTTCGAGCACTCCCTCGTAATAGCCGATCGCAGCCTCGGGGTCGTTTTCGACGTTCGCAGCAGCAAACCCTCGCCACATGTGAGCCTCGAACGTCAGAGGATCTTGGGCTATCGCGGCGTCGAGTAGCTCGATCGCCTGCTGCTGGATGTCGGGGTCGGGGACGCGGATCAGGATCTGGGCCTTGAACACCAGCGCGTCGAAGTTGTCCGGCTCGACGGCGAGGGCCTGGTCGAACGACTGAACAGCACCGACAACGTCACCCTGGCTCTGCAGCACCCGACCCTGCATCACCAGGGCATCGGGGTCGCCAGGCACCAGGGCCAGAGCCTCGCCAACTGCGGTTGCGGCCTCGTCGACTCTTCCCTGTCCAAGGGCTATCTCGGCCCGCCCCAGGAAATCTCGCGAGCTGAGAGCGATCTCTCCGGTGGCACCTCCCGAGCCGCGGTCGCCCGAGAACGAGGCGACGACGAACCCCAACGCGATGGCCGCCACGGCTACCACACAGACCACGATGACGTTCTTGGTGGTCGATCTGTCGTCGGCAGGTTTGGGCGCCGGATCGACATCGTCGATGCGTCGGATGATGCGTGCTGCACGGCGGGTCAGATCGTCCGAAAGAGCCGCATGGTCGGCTTCGTCGATCTCACCCCTGGCCAACTCGGCGTCGAGCCGATCGAGGGCGGCGAGTAGCTCGTTGCGCTGCTCGACCAGTCGGTCGAGCCGGCGAGAACGGCGCTCGTCGATCATCGCTTCGCCCTCACCTGGGCCACCAGGTCGCGATCTGCTTCGGTCGAGCGATGCGACGAGGTTGCGGCCCACCGTCTGAACGCAAGGGTCAGCACCGTTGCACCCACCGCCAGGGCCAGCACGGGCAGAACCCAGACCAGGGCGCCGACCCCTTCGCTGGGCGGTATCGCCGACAACCCTTGGCCGGGGAAGCTGGCCTCTATGGCCTGCCTGACCTGCTCGTCGGTGTCGCCTGCCGCGACTCGCTCGTCTATGAACGCACGTATCGATGCCGCGATGGGAGCGTTCGACTCGACAACGGTCTGGCCATCGCAGACCGGGCAGAGGGTGGTCGACTTGATGGCCAGCGCCCGATCGGAGTCCGAGACAGGACCCGAATCGGCCCGCGCCAAACCCACACCGATGACGGCGATCATCACCACCAACAACCCGACCCAGGCCTTGTTGCGAACGGAGGTGTTCATTGAGCCAGCGCCTCCAGTTCGGCGATTGCTGCATCGACGACATCGGCTGTGATCTCGCCGTTCCACTTGGCGACCACTACCCCAGCAGGCGAGACGAGGAACGACTCGGGTACCTGCAACACGACGAATCGTGCTGGCGCAGACTCCGCGTCGACCAGCACCGGCCAGTCACCGCCTCTGGCCTGGAAGAACGCGCGGGCGTTCTCGGCCGTGTCGCCCATGACCACGGACACGACCATGGCCGAACCATCGGAATGGCGCTCTGAGAACTCGACCAATTCGGGATGTTCGTTTTCGCAGGGGATGCACCAACTGGCGAAGAAGTTCAGCAGCACCCAGCGGCCTCGGGTCGCGTCGATGTCGAAGGTGGCGCCGTCGAGAGTCGTCGCCTCCAACTCCGGCACGAAACGCCCGATTAGCGGCGAGGCCGCTGACGCCGAGTCGTCGTCGTCTCGAGTGGCCAGCAAGGCGATGAGGCCGACGAGCAGCAACGCAATCACGACCGTGCCCACCTTGGCCCAAAGCGGTGAAGCGGGCGCGTCGGCATTGTCGGGCGTTGCGTCATCGGTCATGTCGAGGCCCCGACGGTTTCTGGGGTTCTGTCGTCGTCAGGAGGTGCTGAGCTGATCGGTTGGGCGATGGGTTCTGGTTTGCTGCGACGTCCGGCCGGGGTCAATGCGAGAGCGGTGCCGAGGGCCATCAACATGCCTCCGGTCCAGATCCATGTGATCAGCGGGCGCACGATCACCCTGATCAGCGCCGAGTCGCCGCTGTCGGAGACGTCCAGGACCACCAGATACACGTCGTCGCGCCAGCCCGTGTCGACGGAGGGCGTGCCCACCTTCATGCCGTAGTTGATGTAGTTGGTGAGGGCCGGGTGATGAACCTCGTTGTTGTTGACCCTTACGCTGACCTCGGTGACGGGGTTTCCGTTCTCGACCCGATCGACCCGGCCGAGCAGCTCGATTTGGTGGCCGGCGACCTCTGTCGACTCGCCAGGGGTCAGGCGGGCCTCTACCTCGTGGCTGTGCGCCTGACTGGCGACGAAACCCAGCGCCAGCACCGCGAGACCGATATGGGCGACCATGCCTCCGCTGGAGCGTCCGGTCAGGCCGGCTATGCCGCGCCTTCGTACCGCTGTGATCAGCTGGCGACCGGCCGAGCCGAGGACCATGCCCGAGAACAGGTAGGCAAACATCTCGGCGACCGAGTCCGCTCCCGCCGCCACAGCGATGATCAGGGTCGCGACGCCGGCAACTGCAGGCCAAAACGCACGCTCGCTGAGCAGCTCTGGGTCGGTCGAGCGCCATGGCAACATCGGCGAGATGGCCATCAGGAACAACAGGACCAGACCGATGGGCGCCGTGAGCCGATCGAAATAGGGTGAACCGACCGAGATCTGGTCGTCGTTCAGGGCCTCGACCAGCAGTGGGAACAGTGTTCCCAGCAGCACCACGAAGGCAAAGGCGCCGAACAAGAGGTTGTTGCCCAGGAAGCTTCCCTCCCGCGACAGCGGCGACTCGATGGCCCCGGCCGAGCGCAGGATGTCGATGCGCCAGAAGATCAGGGCCACAGATACCAGGACGGTCGCCGCGAACAGGCCCAACAGCAGGGGGCCAATCTCGGACTCGGAGAACTCGTGGACAGAGTCGAGGACGCCCGAGCGCGTAACGAAGGTTCCGAGAATGGTGAGGGCAAAGGTCGAGACGATCAGCGACAGGTTCCAGACCCGCAGCATGCCCCGTCGTTCTTGAACCACCACCGAGTGGATGAACGCTGTAGCCGTGAGCCACGGCACGAACGACACGTTCTCGACCGGATCCCAAGCCCAATAGCCACCCCAGCCGAGAACCTCATAGCTCCACCAGGCGCCGAGCACGATGCCGAGGCTCAGGAAGCCCCATGCCGCAACCGTCCACACCCGGGTCTCTATCAGCCAGCCCTCGCCGAGGCGTCCGGTGGCGAGCGCACCGATGGCGAAGGCGAACGGCACGGTGAATCCGACATAACCGAGGTACAGCATGATCGGATGGATCGCCATCAGTGGATGGTTCTGGAGCAGCGGGTTGGGGCCTCGGCCATCCAGCGGAGGGTTCGACAGGGTGTCGAACGGGCTGGCCGGCCCGGCCAGCAGGAAGAAGAAGAAGGCAGCGACAATGAACAGCGTCAACATCGCGAAGCCGAGGAGCCGGTCGTCGAGGCGCTTGGAGAACCACCAGGCGACCGCCGAGATGTAGAGGCAGAGCACGAACACCCAAAGGATCAACGAGCCTTCGAGCGAAGCCCACATTGCCGCGATCTTGTAGAGCAACGGAAGGGCCAGGGTGCTGTTGTCGGCGACGTAGGCCATGGAGAAGTCGTTGGTCAGCAGCGAGTACTCCATGACGGCGACCGCACCCGAAGCCGAGAGCAGCGTCCAGATCGACCACTTGCCGCTCATCGAGATGAGGTCGCGTCGGTTGGTGGCCAAGCCGATGCCCGTGACCAGAGCCGCAAGGAGCGCCGACACCAGGCCGAAGATCACGAAGAGGGGTCCGAGCGTGCCCGCCACGTCAGGTGCCCGATCCGAAGCCGCACTCGGCGAAATAGTCCGCCGGAACGACCACCTCGACCCGATCGGAGTTCTCGGCCGCGTACTCATTGGTGTGCTTGACGATCATGCGATCGCTCACGAAGAGGTGATCGTCGGAGCCCGACACCAGTGTCACGTCACCAACCTCCCAGTTGCCCTCGAGCACCACCGGGATCCATGGCGTGTCGAACAGCTCGGGCGGGTCGCCGATGTGGCTGACCTCGGCCACAGCGCACTCGTGCTCGATCTGGAACGTCACCGAACTGCCACTGAACTGCACGGTGTCTGGGATCACCCGTCCCTGCAGCCGAAAGCGACGATCGCCCAACTCGGTGCGGTCGGCGATGGCCTCGTCCACGTTGCGGAAGAACAGGGTTGCGTCGCGCAGGAACTGCAAGACGAGGAACCCCAGTACGACCACCACGACCACGCCTATGACCGCGACCCACTTGCGCTGCCCCTTGCGAAGCTCGCGACGCACGGCCTCGGCGTCGTCGAGCTCGGTTCGGGGTGTGAGGTCGAGGTCGGCTTCGCCTCCAGCCGACATCAGTGCTCCTCTTCTGAGAGTTCTCGCTGCGGGTTGGTGGAGGTGAGCCCGAGCTCACGCCCGAGTCGCCGTCCCTTGCCGATGACGAACGCCCCATAGGCCAGGACGGTTCCGAACACCAGCACATAACCCGAGAGAATCATGCCGAGGTGGTCCATGTCAGCCCACCCCCGCCTCGGCGCGTCGTGCAGCGATGGCCAGCTCGAGGCCCTCTTCGTCGCGTATCTCCTCGAGGCGAATCACCCGGTATCGATGAACCACCAGCCACGCCCCGGCAACGATGAACGCAACCGAGGCAAAACCCAAGATCGCGAACATGTCGCCCGTGATCTGGGCGTCGTCGACGCCGAGACTCGCCTCCTGGTGCAGTGTGCGCCACCAGTCGACCGAGAAATGGACCAATGGAAGGTTGACACTCGAAACCAGCGCAGCGATGGCCGCGCGCTTCGACCGCACCGCGGGTTCGGTTGGCAGCCGGCGCAACGCCAGATAGCCCAGGAACGACACGAACATCATCGCGGTCATCGTCAAGCGAGCGTCCCACTGCCAGTAGACACCCCAAGTGATGCGGCCCCACATGGCACCGGTGGCCAGGGCCAGTGCGGTGAACACCACGCCCACCTCTGCCGATGCACCAGCGATGCGGTCGAGGTGACGGCCCTTGTCGGGTCGTGACTTGGCTTTCCACAAGAACCAGGCGCTGGCCGTGGCGCATGCAATGAAGCATCCGTAGGCCACCCATATGACGGGAACGTGCAAGTACAAGAACCGAACCGCGTCGCCCTGCACCACGTCGCGAGGCGATACGAACAGCCCCAGGACGGCGGTGATGGCCAGTGAAGCCAACGCGAGCCAGCCGAGCACAGAGGTGCCGACAGAAGAGGTCACGGGCAACGGCTCTGAGCCGAACCGCGAAGGCGGGTGGGTTTTGGTCGCGTCGCTCACGCTCAACTGTCCTCCAGCAACGGGCCGAAGGCAAGCGTACCCACGGCCAGGTATACCCCCCACATCACCCCCAACAATCCGACCCAGTTCCAGCCCGACTGCGTCGACACATCGAGCGCACGCTCGAAAGCCCGCGTTCCGGCCAGCAGAATCGGGGCGACGACAGGGATCAGCAGCAAGGGCAGCAGGGTTTCCCTGACCCGAACACCCAACGACATCGCCCCGTAAATGGACCCAACGGCGGCGAACCCGCCCGTGCCGGCCACCGCCGCTGCCAACAGCAACAACGGCTCGGCGACGTGGGCGTCGAAGAACACCACTGCACCGGCGAACAGGATCATCTGGAGCACCAGCAGCTGCACTCCCACCGCCAGGGTTTTGCCCAAGAACATGGCCGATGGGGCGATGCCAGACAGTCGAAGAGCGTCGGTGATGCCATCTGCGGCCTCGATGGTGAACGATCGCTGCACGGTCAAGACGCCCGAGAAGAGAACGCCCACCCAGATCAGGCCGGGCGCACCGCGGCTCAGCAGGCTCTGGTTGGCATCGAACGCGAACGCGAACACGACCAGGGTCAACAGACCCAGCGGCGCGACCTGATTGAGCGTGACGCGCGACCTCCACTCGATGAGCAGATCCTTGCGGGCGATCATCCAAACTGCGCTGATCATCGTGGCCCGATCATGGTTGGGACCCCTCGATTCGACCGCCCGCAAACTCGAGCACACGGTCGGCAACGGCCTCGGCACGGTCGAGTTCGTGGCTGGCGAACACCACGGTGGCGCCGGCGTTGGCGGCGTCGCGAAGCAGGGCATCAAGTCGGTCACGGCCTTCGTGATCCAGCCCGGCGTGTGGCTCGTCGAGCAACCACAGGCGTGGTCGCCTGGCGACTATGACGGCCAGGGCGGTGCGGCGGCGCTGACCTGCCGACAGGCGCTGAACCTCGACATCGAATAGGCGCCCCGACAGCCCGACGCGCTCGGCGGCCGCGAATGCATCGGCGGCCGAGACGCCGATCGTGGAGGCCCAGAATCGAAGGTTGTCGGCGACCGTGAGTTCGTCGTAGAGGTGGGTGCGATGCCCCAGCAGTCCGACATGGCGCCGTATCAGGCGCCGGTCGGCGCCGAGATCGTGACCGAGCACCTGGGCCAGGCCAGACGAAATCGAGTTGAGGCCCGCGCATGTGCGCAAGAAGGTTGTCTTGCCAACGCCGTTGGGCCCGCGCAGCAAGACGACCTCACCCTCGTCGACGGTCGCCGAGGCGCCGGCGAGCGCTGGAAAGCGGCCTAGCAGCACCACGACGTCGCGGAAGTCGATTACCGGCGCCATCGTCGGGGCATCGTAGTGTGCCGCCGCGTACATCGGGCACGAGCTGTGCCCTTCTCGCTCATTGGGTACGAGCGATGCCCAATCGCTCATTGGGAACGGAATACTGTCCGATGGGAACCGAGTTAACGACGTGAGGCACTGACGCGCCCGACAGGAGACCAGGTGAACTGGAGCCGGATCATCGGCAACATAGGCCGGACGCTCATCGGTTCGGGCACGCTGATCCTGCTGTTCGTCGCCTACCAGTTGTGGGGTACGGCGATTCAGGAACGGCGGGCCCAGGGCGAGCTATCGGCCGAGTTCGACGAGGCCCTCGCCCAGACGTTGGGCGAAGGAGCCGACGACGTGCGCCTCGACGACGACCCGCTGCCGTCTTCACTCGAACCCGAAGCGGTGACCCCAGCCGCTTCGGTCGGCGCCGCTAGCGACGAACGCATCCGCACCGGCAATCTGGGCACGACCGACGTAATCGACCTGTCGGGGCTGCCCGGATCGGTGGTCTCAGCCGACTTCGGCCCACCACCACCTCCGGCCGAGAACGGCGAAGCGGTGGCTGAGATTCGGATCCCCAGGCTCGGCCTGACGAAGTGGGTCGTCGAGGGCGTCGGCACCGAAGACCTGAAGAAGGGCCCTGGGCACTACCCCGGAACACCCCTGCCCGGCCAGGCGGGCAACGCGGCCATCGCAGGCCACCGCACGACCTATGGTGCGCCGTTCGAGGACCTCGATCAACTCGAGGAGAACGATCTGATCTATGTGACCACCCTGCAGGGGTCGTTCGTGTATCGGGTCACCGAGACCATCATCGTGGCACCCAAAGACGTCTATGTCCTCGACCCCAGCGATGACAATCGGCTCACCCTCACCACGTGCCATCCCAAGTTGACCGCGCGTCAGCGGATGATCGTGGTGGCTGAGCTTCTGGGTGACCCTGCACCGTCCGATCCCGAGCAGCTGCTGGATTCGGGAGAACAGGTCGCTGCGTTGCCAAGCGAGGGTGACGGCCCACAGACGGTGCCTACGACGATCGTGGTAGACGACCCGTCTCAGCTCGCCGACCTCATCCCCGGGGACGAACAGCCCGAGGCTCCGTTTCCGACCACGGTGCCCGCTCCGCAGACCGATTCGTCGACCCAGACGGCCAGCTTCGATTCGATCGACTCGGCCGGCCATGGGCTCAGCGGCAGCGGTGACGCC
>JAGQSP010000071.1:8998-9460 GCA_020439485.1 Acidimicrobiales bacterium
CACTTCGGGGTCTGGCAGTCCTATGTCGTGGGCACGCCGATCTTCTTGATCGCACTGTTCTACTTCTTCGAGAACTTCTCGCTTCTGTTGCCGGCCAACTACTGATCGGCAGGCTTGCGATAGCCATCACAACTGCGATCTCACCCCACCGCTGCGGTCTGCGGTACGGTTTTCGCTCGTGTGGATCCTGATAGTTGCCTTGCCGATCGGGTTGATCGCGGGCCTCCTCTGGGGGCGCGATCTCTCGGGCGTGCGCGACCTCAGGGTGCGATTCTGGGGCCTTTTACTGCCGGCTACAGCCCTGGGGATAGTCATGTGGTTCGATCGCGAGCCACCGTTCGAGGCTCTGATACTGCCGCTTAGCCTGGTGCTGTTCGGCGTCGTCGCTGGCGCAAATCTGAACCTGGTCGGCATGTCGGTGGTGTTGGTGGGAATCGCCGCCAACCTCATTCCGATCATGGC
>JAGQSP010000652.1 GCA_020439485.1 Acidimicrobiales bacterium
GCCCTGAACGGGGTTGGGTTCGAGGTTCCGCGCGGCGCCATCTACGGGCTGTTGGGACCAAACGGTGCGGGCAAGACGACCACCGTCAGGATCCTCACCACGCTCCTCAACGCAGACGGCGGTTCCGCCACCATCGACGGCATCGACGTCATGGCCGACCCGCACGGCGTACGTCGCCGCATCGGCCTCACGGGCCAGTACGCGGCTGTCGAGGAACGTCTGACGGCCCGCGAGAACATGGAGTTCGTTGCCCGCCTGTTTCACATGCCTCGAAACGAGGTGAAGCAGCGATCGGTCGAGTTGCTCGAGCGCTTCGACCTCGCCGACGCCGCCGACCGAGTGGTCAAGGGTTACTCGGGCGGCATGCGTCGCCGGCTCGACATAGCCATGAGCCTCATCGCTAGACCCTCTGTGCTGTTCCTGGACGAGCCGACAACAGGCCTCGATCCACGCAGCCGGCTCGCCATGTGGGACCTCATCGAAGAGCTCGAAGCCGACGGCACCACCGTCTTGCTCACCACCCAATACCTCGACGAAGCCGACCGGCTCGCCGAACGAATCATCGTCATCGATCACGGCACGGTCATAGCCAACGGAACCGCAGACCAGCTCAAAGATCAGATCGGCGGCGACCGGCTGACGGTGTCCATCGCCCGGGCCCAGAATCGCGACACCGCCCTGGCCACGCTGAGCCCTCTGTGCACAGGAAGGGTCGAGGTCGCCGCAGATGGCCTGTCGTTCTCGGCACCCATAAAGGCCGGCGACCGCGTGGTGCCCGGTGTAATTCGAGCCCTCGACGATGCGGGCATCGATGTGCTCGACGTCGAGGTCAGACGTCCGACCCTCGACGACGTGTTCCTGAGCCTCACCGGCCGACGCGCAGAGGGCGACCTCGAGGAGGCAATGTAATGACGGTCGTCGAGATGAGCCCCGTTAGGGCAGTGGTGCACGACTCGTGGGTCGAGGCCGAACGGCACCTGCGCATCATTCCGCGCAACATCGAGCTGCTGATCTTCGCAACCATCCAGCCGATCATGTTCGTCGTCTTGTTCGTGTACGTCTTCGGCGGGTCGATCGAGGTGCCGGGTTTCGCCAACTACGACCAGTTCCTGATCCCGGGCATCTTCGCCCAGTCGGTGGTGTTCGGCTCGGCCTTCACCGGTGTCGGCATCGCCGAAGACCTCAGCAAGGGCCTGGTCGACCGGCTCCGGTCGCTGCCCATGGCGCGCTCGGCAGTGTTGATCGGTCGCACGGTCAGCGACCTGGTGCGCAACTGCATCACGTTCGTGGTGATGTTGGCCGTGTCGTTCTGGCCCATCGGCTTCCGCTTCGAGGGAACACCTCTCGAAGCATTGCTGGCCACGCTGCTGCTGTTGTTCTTCAGCTACTCGCTGAGCTGGGTTCAGGCCCTGTTCGGCCTGTCGGTGGGCAGCGTCGAGGCCGCCAACTCGGCCGGCTTCATCTGGATGTTCCCCATGACATTCGTGTCGTCGGCATTCGTCGATCCGGCCAGCATGCCCGGCTGGCTACAGCCGATAGCCGACGCCAACCCGTTCACCATCGTCACCAACGCGGCGCGGGCGCTCTACAACGGCAACCCGGTCGGCAACGACGCCATCTACTCGCTGATGTGGTCGGTGGGCATCATCGCTGTGTTCGCCACGCTGGCCATTCGCAAGTTCGAGCGCAGCACGGTCGCCTGAGCCCT
>JAGQSP010000653.1 GCA_020439485.1 Acidimicrobiales bacterium
TCGGCCCGCGGGATCAAGATGTCGGCCACGTTGCGGTCGCCGAAGCGAATGACCCGCTCCAGGCGCACCAGAACGTCATCTGCCATCGTGCCTTGCACACTGCTGTTCTTGATGACGTAGGCAAGCTCCTCGCGAGACCTGGTAGACGACAACTCTTCCGCGGGCTCGACGCCCATGCGCCTGACGAGCCAGTTGGCCGACGCGTCGAACGACCGGATCACAGGGCTGGCGAACTTGCCATATGCGGCCAGGATCGGAGCCAAGAACAGCGAAACACCCTCGGGCCTGGCGATCGCCAGATTCTTCGGGATCAACTCGCCGAACAGCAACTGCGAAACGGTTGCCACCAGCAGTGCCAGCGCTGCAGTGCTGGCACCGTCGGCCTCGACGCCCGGGATGAATCCCAGGAAGCTGCCGATGGTGTCTTGGGCCACGAAACCCAGGACCAGAGACGACAAGGTGATGCCCAGCTGAGCTCCGGACAGGTGAAAGCTGAGACGCCTGCGCAGGCCGGCGACCACCCGCGCCCGCCTACCCCCCTCGGCGCCGAGCGCGTTGATACGGGCCGCATCTGCAGCCACCAGCGCGAACTCGCCTGCGACGAACAATGCGTTCACCGCGATGAGTAGCGCCACCGCCAGGAATCCGAGCCAACCGTCGATGGGCAAGGATCGTACCGGGCGGCCACTCGCGCATGCGGTGCGCTGCCGCGCCAGTGGCTACCCTTCTGGCCCATGTCGAGCGAGGACACCATGTTGCGAGCGGCCGAGGCGGGTGCCCGGCTGGCACGACACATCGAGCGCACCCTCGCCGATGCCGAGCTGACACTCCCCCAGTTCCGCCTCTTGTTGCACCTCGAGACCACAACCGACACCGCCAGCGACCTGGCCCGCAAGGCCCAGATAAAGCCGCCGTCGCTGACCGCCTTGGTCGACGGTTTGGCCAACCGCAACCTGGTGCAGCGCATCCCTGACGACTGCGACAGGCGCCGGGTGAACCTGTACATCACGGACGAGGGCCGCGCGGCCCTCGACAACGGCCGTCGTGCCGCTGCGCAACGTCTGCAACAACTGGCCTCCGAACCCGACGGCTACTTCGACTACGAGCTGCTCGAATGGTTGGCGCGCTGGATAGGACCACTGAACCGCGCTCGAGATGCCAATGCCAGATGACTCCAGGATCGGGGCACCAGACCGCGGCTGGTTAGCCAGGCTCGGCCCCCTGCTGGCAACCCATCGCATGCGGTTGTCGCTGGCCTTGCTCGCCGCGGTGGGCTCCATGGCCATCGGAGTTTCGATACCGCTGGTGTTGCGCAGCGCCATCGACACGGCGCTAGAGAGCCAAAGCAGGGCGCTGTGGCCCTTGGTGGTGACCCTGGTCGTGCTGGGGGTCGTGCGGGCACTGTTGACCTTCGGCTATCGCTATGGCCTGTACACGATGGCGTTCAAGCTCGAGTATCAGATGCGAACGCTGATCCAGGACCACCTGTCGCGGCTGTCGTTCTCGTTCTTCGACCGGGTTCAGTCCGGCCAGATAATCAGCCGCGCCAACAGCGACATCCGTTCGATCCAGATGTTCTTTGCCTTCGCCCCGTTGATGGCCGTGCAGTTGGTCAGCTTCGCCATGGCGTTGGTCATCATGTTCAGCATCGACGTCACGCTGACGCTGATCGCTCTGGCCACGATGCCCGGCGTCTACCTGGTGGGCCGACGCCTCCGAGACATCATGTTTCCCCAGTCGTGGATAGTCCAGGGACGCATGGCCGAGATTGCGTCGATCGTCGACGAGAACGTCAACGGCGTGCGCGTGGTCAAGTCTTTCGCGGCCGAGAGGCGCCAGATCGACGCACTGGCCCGGGCGGCCGAGCGGTTGCGGTGGGCCAACCTCGAACAGCAGCGGGCCCGCGCCAACCACAACCCCATCATCGAGAACCTGCCGCGTCTGGCGCTGGCGCTGGTGTTGCTGTACGGCGGGCTGCAGGTCATCGACGGCAACCTGTCCATCGGCGACCTGGTGGCGTTCAACGTGTACATCGTCGTCCTGCAGGCGCCGTTCCGGTTCCTGGGAATGATCATCATGTTGGCCCAGCGAGCCAAGGCGTCTGCCGAGCGCATCTTCGAGATCCTCGACGAGGCTCCCACGGTGGTCGAACGCCCAGGGGCCATCGACCTGATCGACCCCAAGGGCCGCATCGAGTTCCGGTCGGTCGGGTTCTCGTATGGCACCGAGACCATCGGTGGTGCCAGCGTGGCCGAGCCGGTGAAGGTGCTGGATGGCCTCGACCTCACCATCGAGCCTGGCGAACGGGTCGCCCTGGTGGGCGCAACCGGCAGCGGAAAGTCGACGATCCCCAGGTTGTTGCTGAGGTTCTACGACGCCACCGAGGGCTCGGTGCTGGTCGACGGGCAAGATGTCAAAGACCTCACGTTCAAGAGCCTCAGGGACACCGTGGGTCTGGTGCCTGACGAACCATTCCTGTTCTCGGCCAGCGTCCACGACAACATCGCGTACGCCAGGCCAGACGCCACGCGCGAACAAGTCGTCGAGGCGGCTCGTGCTGCACAGGCCGACGGGTTCATCAGCGCTCTCACGAACGGCTACGACACCGTCGTCGGCGAGCGGGGCTATGACCTGTCAGGCGGCCAGCGCCAGCGAATCGCCATCGCGCGGGTGCTGCTGGCAAACCCTCCGGTCGTGGTTCTCGACGACGCCACCAGCGCCATCGATGTGCAGGTCGAAGCCCAGATACACACGGCGCTGGAGGCCCTGCTCGAGGCCCGCACCACCATCATCATCGCCCACCGCCTTTCGACCATCGCGTTGGCCGACCGGGTTGCCCTCCTTGGTGACGGCAAGGTCATAGCCATCGGCACCCACCAGGCTCTGCTGGAAACCGAACCGCTGTACCGTGCGGTTCTCGACAGCGAAATCGAGGTCGCCTGATGGGCATGGGACCTCCCCCCGGGTCGCCGTTCGCGGGGCCCTCCGGAACCCAGACCTCGGCCGCGGC
>JAGQSP010000654.1 GCA_020439485.1 Acidimicrobiales bacterium
CTGGCGATAGACACCAGCGAGTCGATGGGCGAGTGCCACTGCGCCGAGGGGTTCACCGACACCTCCCGTCTGCCTGGCGGCGTCACCAAGACCGACATTGCCCGGGCAGGTGCTGTAAGGGCCATAGATGCCCTGCACGCCGACGACGAGGTCGGTGTCCTCGGAATCGACACCGAGGCCCGATGGCTGATCGACCTGCAGCGGGTTCCGTCGGCAGACGTTGTCAACGCCGGGCTGTCCACGGTGACACCCGCCGGCCAAACCGACTTGTCGGACAGCCTCACCACTGCGGCCGAAGCGCTGAGGCAGAGCAACGCCGGCCTCAAGCACATCATCTTGTTCAGCGACGGATTCACCCAGCCTGGCGCGCTGGCGAACCTGGCCGACGATGCAGCAGACCTGCTCGAAGAGGGCATCACGGTGTCGGTGGTGGCAACCGGTGAGGGCGCGGCGCGCGAACTCGAGCCGATCGCTGTCGCCGGCGGTGGGCGCTTCTATCCCGGCCGGGACCTCACCCGCATCCCAGAGATCCTGGTGCAAGAGTCGGTCATCGCATCCCGGTCGTTCATCAACGAGGGCGACTTCCTGCCCACCATCACCGGATTGTCGCCGGTGACCCAAGGGCTCACTGCAACCCCATCGCTGTTCGGGTTCGTCGCCACCACCGCACAGCCCTCTGCCACCACCCTGCTGACCATCGGCGACGAGGAAGATCCGCTGTTGGCCACGTGGCAGGCGGGCCTGGGCCGGTCTACGGCTTTCACCTCCGATGCGGGCATGAGATGGGGTCAGGCGTGGGCGGATTGGGACGGCTACGTCGACTTCTGGTCGACACTGGTGCGCGACACGTTCCCTCAGTTCTCGGCCGGCAACGTGCGAACGGTGGTCGATGGTGACGAGCTGCGGATCGTGGCCGACCCTGCCGACACCGATACTGCCCGTATCGATGCAGTGGTGACCGACCCGGCGGGCTTCACCCGCACCGTGCAGCTTGCCCGAACCGCTACCGGAACCTTCGAGGGGTCGGTGCGCCTAGAGCGCCCTGGCGCCCACGCGGTGAGCGCCAGCGTCGTAACGGCCGAGGGGGCCAGCGGGCTGGGTTCTGATGTCGCCAGCCTGTCGTATTCGGCCGAGTACAGAACCACAGGCGTCGATATCGCCGTGCTGGAGCAGCTCAGCGAGGCGACCGGTGGCCGGGGCGGAATCGATGCGGCGCAGGCCTTCGACGGAGCCGGCCTGGAGCCGGGCCGCAGCGTGATGCGGCTGACCACATTGCTGTTGGCGTTGGCGGCGCTGGCGTGGCTGGTGGCGATAGCCCTCTCGAGGCTCTGGCTGAGGCGAAGGGTCGTGGTTGGCGGCGAAACGTCCCAGCCTCGCTCCGAACAGGCTCGCACACGCCAGTCGGCAGCTGTCGACGAGGTGCCCGAGGCCCCGCAGAAGCAGCCAGAACCATCAACGGAGGCCGAGTCGGCCTCGACGGTGAACGCCCTGCTGAAGTCCAAACGCGACCGCTCCACCTAGGTGCCGGGTACGCGCCCAGAGCTTCAGTCGGGGCGGGTGCCTCGCGAGTAGGCCTCGAGCAGTCTGGGCGCATCCAGTACATCGAGGTGGTCCAGCAGATCCAGACCCTGATCGATGACGAAGTCGGTCAGCTGTTCGACCACCGTGGCTCGCAGGTCTTCTGGCGTCCACGGCTTGGCGATGTAGTGGTCGAGATCGGCCGAGTTGATCGCCCTGATCGTGTCTTGGTGGCCGGCCTGTCCGGTGATCAGCACCTTGCGGATCGGTGCGGTCGCCGGGTCGTTGTGCAACTGCACCAGGAGATCCACCCCGGTGCGCCCGGGCAGCCGATG
>JAGQSP010000655.1 GCA_020439485.1 Acidimicrobiales bacterium
TGCCGGGTAGATCGCATCACCCGGGTCATCTCGGTAGAGGGCGATCAGCTCACCGAAGACGACCGGGCCAGCCTGCTGCGCATCGCCGATCGGTGTCCGGTGCATCGAACCCTCGAAGGCGACCTGCGCATCGTGACCGAACTCGACTGAGCCCGGTTGCGGCCGACGAGGACCCACGAGCCGGCACACACTCGAAGGAGCCGACCATGTCACAGCACATTGGCATCTTGACCTCCGGTGGCGACACCCCAGGTCTCAACGCTGCAATCCGAGGCATCGGCAAGGCCGCGATGGGAACCCACGGCATGACGGTCATCGGCTTTCGCGACGGCTTCAAAGGGCTGATGCAGAGCCGCCACCTGGCCCTCGACCGCAGCATGCTCTCGGGCATCTTGACCCAGGGCGGCACCATCCTGGGAACCAGCCGCGAGAAACCACACAAGATGATGGTGGGCGGCACCAGGCTGGACATGACCGACGCCATCATCGAGAACATCGAGGCCCACCGTCTCGACGCTCTGATCTGCCTCGGCGGTGGCGGCACCCAGAAGAACGCCCTGCACCTGCACCAGCACGGAGCCCCGGTCATCACCTTGCCCAAGACCATCGACAAGGACGTGTGGGGCACCGACGCGACGTTCGGCTTCGACACGGCGCTCGGTATCGCCACCGAGGCGATCGACAGGCTGCACAGCACCGCTCACAGCCACCACCGGATCATCGTGGTCGAGTTGATGGGCCACAACGCCGGATGGTTGGCACTCGGGGCGGGACTAGCCGGTGGTGCAGATGTGATCCTGATCCCCGAGATCCCGTACGACATGAACGCCATCGCCGACACCATCACGCAACGGCGTGCTCGCGGCAGCACCTTCAGCATCGTGGCGGTCAGCGAAGGTGCCAGGTCGCTCGAAGACCACGCCCGTTTGAGCGCAGCGCAGGCGCTGGTCGACAGTTCGACAGGTGCCGAACGCAAAGCCGCCAAGACCGCGCTGAAGGAACTGGAGGCGGCTCAAGCAGACTCCACCGCCCGGTTCTCGAAGCGCCTCGAGGAGATGACGGGCCTGGAGGCGAGGGTCACGATTCTGGGCCACGTTCAGCGCGGCGGAACCCCGTCGGCACAAGACCGGCTGCTGGCCACCCAGCTCGGAACCGCGGCTGCCAAGCTGGCGGCGCAGGGCACCACGGGGGTCATGGTGGCGATGGTCGACGGACAGTCGGTGCCCGTGCCGCTGGAGGACGTCGCCGGTCGCAGGGCAGTGGTGCCGCTCGACCATCCCTGGATCGAGTCGGCCCGCGACCTCGGAATCGGGCTGGGCGACTGAGACTCGCGCGACAATGGCCGGGTGCGTGAACCCGGATCTCTCATCCCACTCGAAGGCGCCCTGAACTTGCGCGACCTCGGCGGCTGGAAGGCCGACGGTGGCACGGTGAGCTGGGGCCGGCTGTACCGGTGCGATCGACTCTCCGAACTGACCCCGGCCGACCTGGAGACGCTCGACCGCCTGGGGGTCGGCACGGTCATCGATCTGCGCCATGCCGGCGAGGTCGCCGCCGACGTTTCGCGGCTGTGGCCCGGGGTGACCACCCACGCGAACATCGCCTTGGCCGGAGATCTGGCCGACCAGCGCACGTTCATCGAGCGAGCCCTGGCCGGTGATCTGGATGGCATCACCGACGCCGATGTGGGCAACGACTACATCCAGATCCTGCAAGCCCACGCGGCCGACTATGGCCGGGCCATCACATTGGCCGTGAGGCAGGCGCCATCGCTGTTCCATTGCACGGCTGGCAAGGACCGAACCGGGCTGTTCGCCATGCTGGTTCTGGGCACCCTGGGGGTCAGCCGCCAAGACATCCTCACCGACTTCACCCTGTCCAACGTCTACCGGGCCGAACGCCGCATCGAGGCGCTGCGGCCGATGTTCGCCGAACACGGCCTGGACGTCGAGGTGTTCCGGCCGGCCTTGTCGGCACCTCAGCTGGCGATGGAGATGGCCATCGACTGGATCGACGAAGTCCATGGTTCTGCCGTGGGCTACCTGGTCGACAGCGCAGGACTGCCCGGCGAGATGATCGCCGAGATCCGCGCCGCTCTGATCGACGGTGGGCGATGATCGCCAGGCCGGCCCAGGCACTGGTCGAGCCTCTGGTGCTGGACCAGGCTTTCACCGACCCCGAGCTGTTGACCCGGTTGATCGACGCCGGCTCGCCCTACCGGACCCTGGGTGCCGTTCACCGAGACCCGGCGCACCTGCCGGTTGCGCCCTGGTTCCGCAACTTCTGGGCCCTGGGTGGCAAGGTCGTGTTCCCGGGTGCCGAGGCCGCGTTCAACAACCCCAACTACATCGAGGCCGCCAAAGATCTGTTCGGTGCATCGGTGGTGTCGCCGCTGGCGATGATGACCAACCTCAACCTGCCCGGCCCCGACTCGCCGCCCCACCTCGACCTGCCGTTCTTTCGTGGGGCGCACAAGCGTGAGGTACCCAGCTGGATGCTGGCGCCGATGGGTTATTCGGGCCTGTTTCAGCGGTGGGCCATACCCGTGGCGTCGGCTATCACGTGGTTCTACGACGGGCCCGGCGGCGAGTTCGAGTTCTGGCCCGACGGCCCAGACCAGCCGTCGGTGCGCCACGGCGAGCTGGGCTCGAACCAGGCGATCATGGCCGACAACGAATACACCTACCACCGGGTCTGCCAGGTCGGCACACCCGACCGGTTCGTAGCCGACAACAGCGTGCCCTACGGCAGCGAGCTGCGCCTCGACGACAACCGGTGGCTCGTGGAAGACGGGGGCCAGACGATTGCGTCGTTCGAACGCGGCGCAGTGCGTGTATCGGTTCTGTGGAAGGCCTACTGCTTCGCCGACCACGACCAGGCCACGGCGTTCACGGAAGGCTCGGACAACCTGACCCCCACCAAGATCGTCGAGCTGTTCCAAAACGATCTGCGGCGCCGCGGTATCTCGGTCGACCCACCGTCGGACCTCGAAGGCAATTGCCTCTGGGCCCAAACGATCCGAGATACCTACGGCGCCGCCACCCCTTACTGACACACACAGTCACACACGACAGATGTGGTCGGGGTTATCTGGTTCAACCTGCGGGAGGCAGCAGCACGGTGTCGATCACGTGGATCACACCGTTGGAGGCAGCCACGTCGGTGGCAACCACCGTTGCGTCGTTGATCATCACCGTGTCGCCATCGACGGTGACCACGATGTTGGCACCGTTGACCGTTGCGACCGACTCACCGTCGAGGCCAACGACGTCGGCGGCCATCACTTCACCCGGCACCACGTGGTAAGTGAGGATCGCGGTGAGGGTGTCGGTGTCTGCCAGCAGCTCCTCTGCTGTGATGCCCAGCGCGTCGAGCGCAGCGGAAAAGGCTTCCTCGGTGGGAGCGAACACGGTGAAGGGTCCGTCGCCCTGCAGCGTCTCGACCAGGCCGGCGGCCTCGACCGCGGCGACCAGGGTCGGGAAGTCGCCGGTGCCGACAGCCACCTCGACGATGTCGCCGGTGGCAGCGGCCTCGGTGGTGGCCGGCGCCGAATCGTCGGCGTCATCGCCACAGGCGGCGGCGAAGATGCCCAGTGCGAACACGGCAGCTGCAATACGAAGTGGAAGTCGCTTCATTGGGGTACACGTCCTTTGCGGGAGAGGGTGTTTCAACATCTCTTCGCACTCAGGGCCGCGTTTGGATGCACCGAGTCGCGATTTCGTCGCGGCGACGCCACGCACCACAATTGAGGAACGCAGCCAGGGGGACGGAATGTACGACGCGATCATCACCGGGGGAACCATCATCGACGGCACCGGAGCGACCAGGCGCCGAGCCGACGTGGGAATCACAGGCGGGCGCATCGCGGCCATAGGTGATCTCGGCGACGCTCGAGCCGCCCGCACCATCGACGCATCGGGGCGCATCGTGGCTCCCGGTTTCATAGACGTTCACACCCATGTCGATGCCCAGGTGTTCTGGGACACCACC
>JAGQSP010000656.1 GCA_020439485.1 Acidimicrobiales bacterium
TTGAGGTTTCGTGCTTCGAGCACGGCCAGGTCACTCATGCGAGGGGCTTTCGGTCGGGGCGTTCGGATCGGCGAACGGCGTGCCTGAACCTGGCCGGTCGGGCCAGACGTTTATTCGGTCCTCGGCAAGGGTCAGCCTGACCCGGTCCTGAAGAGCGAGGGCGTCGACGTACTCACTGGGCAGCTGGAGGCGCCCGACACGATCCAGCACAGCGAACTCCTCGGCAACGGTGGTTGCGGCGCCGTCGGCGTCGAGGCCGGCGCGGCGCAGCACCTCGCCGCTGGTGCGGCCGTCTCGCAGCGCCACCGTTCTGTTGACCCCTGCGGCCAGGCGCATGTCGTGGGTGACGACGACCACTGTCACCTCGTGCTGCTCGTTCACGGTTCTCAGCACCGAAACGATGTCGTCAGCCGACTTGGCGTCGAGTTCGCCCGTGGGTTCGTCGGCGAAGATCACCTGAGGTCGATTGGCCAGCGCCACTGCAATTGCGACCCGCTGTTGCTCGCCTCCCGACAGGTGGTCTGGCCGGTGGTCGGCGCGATCGGCGACCCCGACGCTGTCGAGCAGTGCAAACGACCGCTCCCGTCGCCTGGACCTGGACACGCCCGCCAATGCCATCGGAGCCTGGACGTTCTCGCTTGCGGTCAGGTACGGCAACAGGTTGTGGCCCGCCTGCTGCCATACGAAGCCGATCTTGTGACGTCTGTAGGCGATACGTTGCCTGCGGCTCATCTTCAGCAGGTCGCTGCCGGCGACTCGGGCCGATCCGGCCGAGGCCGTCACCAGGCCTCCCAGAATGCTGAGCAGTGTCGATTTGCCGCTGCCCGACGTGCCCACGATGGCAACGAACTCGCCGCGCTCGACCACCAGGTCGAGACCCTGCAGCGCGATGGCTTCGAGGGTGCCGGTCTTGTAGATCTTCACCAGGTTGTCGCACACGATGGCCGGATCGTCGCCGGCCGGCTCATTGCTCATCTCGCTCGGCTCCCCTTCTGAGCACCTCTGGAAGCGCTCCGTCCCTGACAACTACTACGACTCGGGCCGCTGCAAATGCGGCCAAGACCATCAGCCCTGCGGCGATGGTCAGGTTCGTCCATCCAACGTTCAGCGCTACGTCGGCGACATCACCGGAGAACGCGTCGAGGCCCAGCGATGCCTCGAGGAGCCTGGTCGTCGACACGGCCACAACAACCCCCACGACGGCCGACACCGCCACCGCCGGAACGTGCTCGAGCATGGCCACGCGGCGCCTTTGGGTCTTTGAAGTTCCGAGGATGGCGAGCATCGCGAAGTCGTGGCGACTGGCAGCTTGGGCGACCACCACCGAGGCTGCAACGGCCACTATGGCGAAGCTGAGAGATATGGCCCCGGCTGCCAACAGTCCGCGGCGTGTCCACGATGTCAGCGGGTCGGCTACTAGCTGGTCCAACACCGCATAACGCGACGTCATGGCGACCCCGTCCAGATCGGTGACGAGCTCGACGGCGGCAGCCTCGGCGGCCCTGTCGCCCGACAGAACGGCCCAGGTGGGGTCGGCGAAACGGTCGTTGGCCACCGACGCGAAGTGGCCGAGGTCGACGACCAGTGCCCCCGAACGGGTGGCTACTCCCGGCATCGACGCGACCGAGCCAACCACTTCGAACTCGACCCCGGTTCCCACACCCGAAACGTTGACGACATCGCCCGTCAGCAGTCGCTGGGACCCGAACCCCACGGCGATCGCAGGTATCGGCCCCGACGGCTCGGCCTGGGCATCGGCCGCCGCCACGCGGTTCAGTGCGGCGGTCGCTGCTGCAAAACCGCCGCTGGCGGACAACAGGGCCGAATAGTTCGCTGTGTCGACGGCCACCAGCTGGGCCACAGCGGTGGCGCCCGCACCCGAGAACCGCACAGTGGGAAGGGTTCTGCCCAAAGCCACCAGCGGTGCACCGTCGAGCAGCGGTGCCAACTCGGATGGCAGGCCGATGTC
>JAGQSP010000657.1 GCA_020439485.1 Acidimicrobiales bacterium
GGTATGTGGTGCACCTCGCCGGTCGGAAACCGAGGGGTCTTCCACCAGCTGGGAGGTTCTGTCGACTCGAGCTCGTCCAGAACCCTGCGCTCGGCGAACCGGGCCCCAAGTGCTGCTGCGGCCACCGAGAGAGCGCCTGCGGCTAGTAACCTTCGCATGGCTTCGACGCTACAACCGCGTCCGCACCGAACGGTGCGGAATGTCACGAACGCCGCGAGGGTTGCAAATCCAGTGTTCGATCAACTCCGACAGTTGCCCGCATCGACCTGGCTTCGGGCCATACCCGTAGCGTTGATCGCTGCCGTGCTGATCGGGGTTCCCTCCGACCTCATCGACACACCGATCTTCGGCCGGCCGGTCGAGATCCGACCGATCGACTACGCAATTCTGGCCGTCACCTCGCTGCTCATCGGGCTGATCTTCGCCATCCGCGTGCCAGAGGGCGCCGGTGAGAAGGAAGAAACCCGCACGGTGTGGGGTGGTTTCGTGTCCTTCCTGGCGGTCGGATGCCCGGTGTGCAATCAGGCGGTGGTGGCTCTGGTCGGAACGTCCGGAGCGCTCAGCTGGTGGGCACCCGTGCAACCCCTTGTTGGCCTGGCGGCCATCGCGATCTTGCTGTGGGCGCTGCGCAAACGGCTCGCGACCTATCAACTCCAGTCGTGTCCGCTGCCCACCGCCGCGGCGGGTTGAGCTCAGGCGACGGTCCAGAAGTCGAGCAGGCCGCGAGCAGCCCGCTCGGGCGATTCGACCATCCACCAGTGTCCCAAGCCCTCTAGCTGCAGAGTCCTGGCACCCAGCCGCTCTGCGACCGGCATGGCCATCTCGGCCGGCACATAGGGGTCTTCGGTGGGAACTATCAGCAACGCCGGCCGCTTCTCGGCCCCGGCCAGGCGATCGCCCAACAGCTGCAGATGGGGCTGTGTGGCGGCCCGATACAGGGTCAAGATGCAGTGCGCCATGTCGCCGTTGAACGCCTCGGCCATCGGCCTGGCGATGTCTTCCGACAGACCAAATCCCTGGTAGGCCGCCGTCAGACCGTCGGCGCCCGCGTCGAGCATGCCGTCCATCATCTGCTCGCCCAGGTCGGGGGTTTGCCAACCCTGCGCCGCGTCGTGCCACACATAGTCGGGGTGCAACAGGCCACCGCAGTCAGCCGCGTACGACCTCAGAAGGTCGGGTCGGGTGGCGGCCAGACCGAAGGTGTGGCCCGCGCCCCAGTCGTGGCCCACGAGATCGACATTGCCGCCCAGCTCTTCCAACTGGCCCGCCAGCCAGTCGATGTACGCGGACGGAGTGGCTTCCCAGCCCTTCGGAGGCCTGGCCCCAAATCCCGGAGGGGTCAGCAACACCACATCGTCGACGCCGTGAAGCTTCAGCTCGGCCACCAAAGGCTTCCAGATATCGGCCGTTTCGGGGTTGCCGTGTACGAAGGCCTTCATATCGCTACCTGGCACCTGTCCGCGTGGCATTCGTCGATCTGGTCCCTGGTTAGGGGTTCGGCTTGGGTCATGCTGGATGACTCCTGACATCATCGGACGATCGAACGAACGCTAGCGCCATCGAAAGCCGGGCGAGGGGAAGCCGTGCAAGATCATGTAACAGTCGAAACGGTCGGTCGAGTCGCCGTAATCACCCTGAATCGCCCCCAACAGCGCAACGCCATCAACGCTGCCATCCGGTCGGGGCTGCCCAAGGCGATGTCGGCGGCCGAGCGCGACGACTCTGTCGCAGTCGTGGTGTTGACCGGGGCCGACCCGGCATTTTGTGCCGGCCTCGACCTGGTAGAGCTCGGCAGCGGCGACAACCGTTCGGCGGTGTCGATCGACGACTGGAAGGGCAGCGTCAGACCGTGGGCGCCACTGACCAAGCCCGTCATCGGCGCAATCAACGGAGCTGCTGTCACCGGCGGTTTCGAGCTGGCCCTCAACTGCGACTTCTTGATCGCCTCCGAGCACGCCCGGTTCGCCGACACACACGCCCGCGTCGGCGTCATGCCGGGGTGGGGTCTCACGCCTCTTCTGGCCGACGCCGTCGGGGTCAGGCGCGCTCGTCAGATGTCGCTGTCGGGCAACTACATCGACGCCCACACTGCGCTGACATGGGGTTTGGTGAACGAGGTGGTTCCCCACGGCGAGCTGATGGCGCGCACGATGGCCGTCGCCGCCGACATCGCAGGCAACGACCGAGCCGGGGTCGAGAGGATGCTGGCCACCTACGCCGAACAAGAACGGGCCCGCCTTGCCCACTCTTGGATCATCGAAGGCGATGCGTCAACGGCCTTTCGACGCCAGCACCGCTATGGCGCGGAAACGGTCGAGCAACGTCGGGCGTCGATCATCGAGCGGGGCCGTTCGCAGATCTGAGGCTGGCTTCTGGCCTGTGCTCAACGCTCACGAGCCAGATCCGCGACCAGCTCGGCCCCGGGCAACAGCAGCAGGCCGTCTGGAGGCAACAAGATCTTCCTGTCGCGCGAACCGCCTCCAACAATCACCGCCTCGCATTCGCCGACCCGCGCGTCGACCCACAACGGCAGGTCGTCGGGCTTGCCGAAAGGTGTCACCCCACCGATCTGCATGCCGGTCAGCGCAATGGTCTCGTCTGGCGAGGCGAACGACGCCTTCTTCGTGCCCAGCCGTTTGCGAACCGTGCGGTTGACATCTGCCTGGGTGGTCGCCAGGACCAGACACATCGCAAACACCGGCGGTTCCGACTTGCCCTTCACCACTATGGCGTTGGCGCTCTGGTCGAGCGAATAGCCGTAGTGCGCGCAGAACTCGGCGGTGTCGGCCAGCGCCGGGTCGCAGGCCACGATCTCGTGCTGTATCCCCAGCCCGGCCAGCGCGGCCAGCACCGGATCGTGGTCTGGTGAATCGAAGGGTGGGCAATGGGCCATGTTTCACACCGTATCGACACTTGTTGCTCGATTCGGGGGTTCGGTGTGCCGATGGATAAGCGGCGTTGACCACTCCAGGAGATCTGACGTGACAGACAAGTACCGGCTGGTTACCCGATCCGACTTCGACGGGCTGGTGTGCGCGGTGCTCATGCACCACCTCGACATGATCGACGACATCAAGTTCGTCCACCCCAAGGACATGCAGGATGGCAAGGTCGAGACCACCGGGCGCGACATCACCACCAACCTTCCCTATGTGCCCAACGTGCACCTGTGCATCGACCACCACGAGTCGGAGACCCTGCGCAACGAGCGGGCCTCCAACCACGTGATCGACCCCACAGCCCCGTCCGCCGCCAGGGTGGTCTGGCGTTGTTTCGGCGGGCACGACAAGTTCCCCGCCAGCTGGGACGACATGTTGGACGCGGTCGACAAGGCCGACGCGGCTCGATACACGATCGATGAGATCCTGCGCCCCGGAAAGTGGGAGCTGCTGAACTTCGTTATGGACCCGCGCACCGGTCTGGGCCGTTTCCAGGACTTCAAGATCTCGAACTACGACCTGATGATGAAGCTGGTCGAGGACTGCGGCCGGCTCTCGATCGACGACATCATGGAACAGCCCGACGTCGCAGAGCGCGTTGCCCTGTACTACGAGCACGCAGACCTGTCCCGCGATCAGATCCTTCGTTGTTCGAGCGTTCACGATCACGTGGTCCTGCTCGACCTCACGGCCGAAGAGACGATCTACGCCGCTAACCGCTTCTACATCTATGCCCTGTTCCCGCAGTGCAATGTGTCGATCCACAAGATCTGGGGATTCAAACGCCAGAACATGGTGTTCGCCGTGGGCAAGTCGATCATCGATCGTGGTGCCAGGGTGAACATCGGCGAGCTGATGCTCGAATACGGCGGCGGCGGCCACACCGCTGCGGGCACCTGCCAGGTTCCGATCGAAGACTCCGACCGCGTGCAGGCCGAGCTGCTGGCACGAATCACCGGCAACCG
>JAGQSP010000658.1:0-239 GCA_020439485.1 Acidimicrobiales bacterium
CCGCGGTCGCGGTCGGAGTAATAGTGGAACTCGTCCATGATCACCAGGTCGGCCGGGGCGTACTGGCCGTCGCGGAGGGCCACGTTGGCCAGGATCTCGGCCGTGCAGCACACCACCGGGGCCTGGGGGTTGACCGAAGCGTCTCCGGTGATCATCCCGACCCGCTCGGCGCCCAGCTCGCGGGTCAGCGCGAAGAACTTCTCGGAAACCAGTGCCTTGATCGGGGCGGTGTACCACGA
>JAGQSP010000658.1:300-2387 GCA_020439485.1 Acidimicrobiales bacterium
GTGTTCAAGATGACGTTGTTGCCCTCGAGCAGCTCGAGGATCGCTTCCTCCTGGGCGGGGTACAGATCGAGGCCGATCTGCTCTGCGTAGGTGAGGAAGGCTTCGAGCAGGGCGGTCGGGTCGCCCGAGGTCGGTAGGTGTTTGACCAGTGGCGGCAGGACCTGCATCGGGTCGAACCTATCGGAGCGTCGCTGGTGGCTGCGCATAATCCGTTTGACTGCGGACCGATCCACATCAACGATTGGACCTGATCCAATCGAGACGAGGTGTCCGTGGACGACAAAGACATCGCAGAGGCGCTGGGGCCGTGGGGCGCCGAGCACGGCCCTCTGTACCTGACGCTCGCAGACGCCCTCGACGAGTTGATCCGGGCTGGTCGCTTGGGCCCAGGAGAACGCCTACCCGCCGAGCGTCGTATGGCGGCGACCCTGCACGTGTCTCGCGGCACCGTCGTGGCGGCCTACGACGAGCTCAGGCGAAGGTCTCGCATCGTCACCCACCAGGGAAGCGGCACCGTGGTTGCCGAACACGCCAGGCCGGTGTCGCGCCTCGATCCGGTTCCGCCGCGCGGAGCGATCTACGACGGCATGCTCGACGGCCCCTACGACGATCTGATCGACATGCGCAGCGCCTATTGGGTGGGCGTCGACGATCTGCCTCCCGAGTCGCTGGAGCTGCCAGAAAAGGCGTGGACCGAGGTGCTGACGGGCGCCGGCTATCACCCTTGTGGCTACCCGCCGCTGCGCGAACATCTGGCCGCACATCTCACCGCCGGTGGCCTCGAAACCCGACCCGACCAGGTGTTGGTCACCAACGGGTCGCAACAGGCCCTGGCTTTGGCAGCACAGTTGCACTTGGGCCGCGACGACCTCTGCGTCGTCGAGGAGCTGACCTATCCCGCCTTCATCGACCTGATCGCTGCGCTGAGGGGCCGACTGCACACCACGCCCATCGACGACGACGGGGTCGACGTAGACCTGCTGGACAGAGCCGTTCGGCGGGTTCGGCCACCGATGGTCTATGTGATGGCCGGTGTACACAACCCCACCGGTTCGGTGTTGAGCGAGGACCGCAGACAACGCCTGGTCGACTACGTCCAGAGGTGGGATGCGGTGGTGATAGACGACCGCACCCTGGCCGAGATGGTCATAGACCGACCGGTGCCACGACCGTTGGCCCGCGCAGACGGTTCGGGTCTGGCCAACGTCATCACCGTCGGTTCGACATCAAAGTCGACCTGGGGCGGCCTGCGCATCGGCTGGATAAGGGCCGAGACCGACATGGTCGACCGTCTTTCGCGCCTGAAAGCGGTGATGGATCTGGGCTCGCCGATCGCCAGTCAGGTGATCGTCAGCGACCTCCTGATCCGCCAGGGCGGCCCCAAGCTGCGCCAAGCCGAGCTGCGCAGGCGCCGCGACGCTCTTGCCGACGGCATCGCTGCCAGGCTGCCCGAATGGAGGTTCAAGCGGCCGTCGGGCGGACTGTGCCTGTGGGTCGAACTGCCCGTCAGCGATGTCTCGCGGTTCATCTCGCTGGCTGCCCGACACGGGGTCGGCCTGGTGTCTGGCACCGCCAGCTCGCCCGACGGACGGTGCGGCAACTACCTGCGGCTTCCGTACGGGAACCGCACCGAGGTGCTCGAAGACGTCGTCGAGCGCTTGGCCATCGCCTGGGCCGAGCACCAGAACAGGCCCATACGCTCGCCGCTGTACGGGGTGATCGTCTGAACCTGGCTGCCCGCGGGCTCAGTGGGTGGCGTGGGGGGTGTTCTCCCGATATCCCAAAGCCGTGACCTGGATGAACTCGGCCCGTTCGTGGAACTCGGCCAGGCTGTGGGCGTCGCTGTAGCTCATCGCGCTGCGCACGCCGGCCAGCAGCTGGTTGATCAGCTTGGCAGCGTCGCCTCGGTAGGGGACTGTGCCCTCGACCCCTTCGGCGGCGCGCTGCTCGAAATACTCGTCGTCGATCTCGTCGCCGTGGCGCTCGGCGCGAGCGGCGATGGCTTCGAAGCTGGCCATGCCCCTGATGCGCTTGCGCAACCCGTTGGGGCCCTGCTCGACCTCACCAGGCGACTCGCGGGTGCCGGC
>JAGQSP010000659.1 GCA_020439485.1 Acidimicrobiales bacterium
GAGCGCATCTGTACCCTCCGTCGAAACGGAGGAATGCAGATGCGCATGCTCAAGGTGGCGGCAGTTGTTGTAGTCGTATGGTCGACAATGATCGTGACGAGGCCGCTCGACCCGGCCGCCGCTGCCACTCAGAGCTCCATGGGCGAGGCTGAGCAGTTCGTCTCGGGCTCGTGCTCGAACAATCAGATCATCGTGCAGACGGGCAACAGCAACTACGTCGTTCCGTCCGGCACGTGGTACCTGCACGGCTGGAGCACGTTCGCGGATCCCGGCGACACCCCCACACTGCAAGTCGTGATCGTCCGCCCCACAGTCGATCCCAACGTGTACGACGTGGTCTACGTGGGCCAGGAGGAAACGCTCAGCGGTGCCGCTGGCCTGCAATCGTTTGAGGTCGAACCCACGGTCGAAGTGCAGGCCGGAGACGTGCTCGGACTTCAGATCCCGTCGTCGTCGGCCAACGGTTACGGCTGCTTCTCCAACAATGCTGGGGCGTCGTCGATAGGTTTAGGCAGCGCCGCCCTGGCACCCGGTGCCACACAGTTCACCGCAGACCCCGGGTTCACGACCTCGGGCGGGTTCTTCAAGGTCAACGTTTCGGCCGACCTCGCGGACGCCCCGTCCTGCATGGAGGGCACGTACTCGAGCGACGGCTTCGGCCCATGCGATCCAGCGCCGGCGGGCAGCTTCGTCGAGTTCACCAGGTCGACGAGCTTCGAGGACTGCCCCTCCGGTTACTACCAACCCGACCCGGGCCAGCCCAACTGCATCGCTGCGGCGCCGGGTCACCACGCGCCCGGGCCCGCAGCCCAATCACAGACACCGTGCGTTCCCGGATGGTTCCAGCCAGGCGATGGCGAAGCCTCGTGCATCGAAGCCGCGCTCGGCTTCTATGTCAGCGCGTCGGCATCGCAGACCCAGACCGCCTGTCCTGAGAACACCACCACCTTCAACACCGGCTCTACCTCACTTGACGACTGCGTGCCTATCGCCCCGCCCGAGCCATGGGAGGCATGCCATGCCGAGCGCCCCGTTGGCTACTGGCTGGTCGAAACAGACGGAAACGTCTACCCGTTCGGATCAGCTAGCGACCACGGCGAACCCGCGGGTCAACAGCTAGACGTCATCGACATTGAAGCGTCGTCGACCGGATGCGGTTATTGGGTACTGCAGTCCGACGGCACCGTCACCAGCCACGGCGACGCACACCTGCACTCGTCGTTCGACCTCGACTCGCTCGAAACCGGCGAACGGTTGACCAGCTTCGCCCCCACGCCAGACGACGACGGGCTCTGGGGCTTTACGAACAAGGGGCGGGTACTGCTGGTGGGCAACGCCCAACACCGCAACGCCGGAACCTTGGTCGATCTGAGCGGCATCGACCTCGCAGCCGACATCGTCGACGCAATTCCCACGCCAACTGGGCTGGGCTATTACATGCTGGGCGGCGACGGTGGCATATTCGCCTTCGGCGATGCGAGGTTCGTCAACTCGATCCCGGGAATCGGCATCGACCAGCTCGACCAACCCGCTGTGGGTCTGGTTCCAGACCCAGACAACGACGGCTATTGGATCGTGGCGGCAGACGGTGGCGTGTTCGCCTTCAACGCCGAGTTCCGCGGAAGCTTTCCCGAGCTGGGGCTCGGAGCGTTGGACCAGCCGGTGATCGGGATGACACCCTACGGCAACGGCTATCTCCAGGTGGCCTCGGATGGCGGCGTGTTCAACTTCTCGAACCTGCCCTTCTCCGGCAGCCTCGGAGGCAACCCGCCTAACACCCCCGTAGCCGCCATCACCCCCGTCTACCCCCTGAGCGAGCCCCCGGCGGCCACCGGACAGGCAGGGGGCAGGCCGTGACGCTGCGGGTAGGCATCAGCCCATCGGGCCTCGAACGAACGGGCCTCGACTATGTCAGGGACGCCGAGCGGCTGGGTGTCGACTCGGTGTGGACACCCGAAGCGTGGATGTACGACGCTCTCACGCCGCTGGGTTACCTTGCCGCCATCACCGAGCGTCTGCGGTTGGCCGCAGGCGTGGTTCAGCTCGGCGCCCGAACCCCGGCGATGCTGGCGATGTCGGCTTTGGCGATACAGAAGATGTCGCAAGGGCGGTTCGTTCTGGGAATCGGCACCAGTGGCCCCCAGGTGATGGAGGGCTGGCACGGAGTGCCGTTTCACAAACCCTTGGCCCGAACCGCCGAGACGATCGACATCGTGCGCGCCATCGCGTCTGGCCAACGCCTTTCCTACGAAGGCGACATCTACACGCTGCCGCTACCCGACGGCCAGGGGCGCGCCATTCGCTCACCGGTGGTCGGCGACGGTGTACACATACCCATTCACATCGCCTCGATGGGTCC
>JAGQSP010000660.1 GCA_020439485.1 Acidimicrobiales bacterium
ACGGTGGCCCCTGTCTCGTCGGTGCGCAACACCAGCAGCGCATCCTGAAGCCAGGCCAGCTCCAGCAGGCCCTGATCGCCCGTGGTGGAGGTGCGTTCGGAGAGGTCGAGCACCGTCGACAAACCGCTTGTTGCCGACCACTCGACGACCAGGCCGCGCCTGGAAGCCGCGATCATGCTGCCGTCGTCGGACACGAGCACCGCGGTTGGGTCCTTGAAGTCTCGGACGGTGCTGATGTTCAGCACGCCTGGCGTATCGGCGAGCCCAACCGCGGCGGTGGCAGGGCACGGTTTGGACAGGGCCAGGGCCACGGGCTCGGGAACGAAATCAGGCGGCCGGAGCTGCTCGTCTGACACCGGCGCCAGCAGCGCGGCAGCCCCGAGCCAGAGCGCGACCAGGCTCGCGACGATGACGGTCGACGCTCGTGGACGGCTTGGCATCGACCGAACCATAGTCATGGGGGTTGCTTCCACAGTGGCTGATTGGGCAGAATGGGGGCGATGACTGTTGACACGGCAGCTCCCGACTCGGCTCGTTCCGCCGATCGCGCTGCGTTTACTGCCCGCTACGTAGTACTCAACTGAGCACACGGGATCCCCCGTGTGCTGTTTCGACCTCCCTCCGGGGAGGTCTTTTGTTGTCCGGACGCAGTCTCCCGCCCAAATCACAGAAAGCGAAACCGATGCGAATCACCGGTGCCCAAGCCCTGATCAAGAGCCTGGAACTCAGCGGTGTTGAGGTCGTATTCGGCCTGCCCGGGGGTGCCATCCTGCCGGTCTACGACCCGATCATCGAGTCCCCGATCCGCCACGTGCTCGTCAGGCACGAGCAGGGTGCCGGTCACATGGCCTCGGGCTACGCGACCGTCACGGGCAAGCCGGGCGTGGTGCTGGTCACCAGCGGCCCGGCGGCCACCAACATCGTCACACCATTGATGGACGCCTACATGGACTCTGTGCCCATGGTGGCCATCACCGGCCAGGTGGCATACGCCAGCATCGGAACAGATGCGTTCCAAGAGTGCGACACGGTTGGCATCACGCGCTCGGTGACCAAACACAACGAGCTGATCGCCGATCCGGCCGACATCCCTCGCCTCGTCCAGGAGGCCTTCCACATCGCGACCACCGGGCGACCCGGGCCCGTGTTGCTGGACCTGCCCAAAGACATCGCCAACATGGAGCTCGAGTGGGATCCCGAGTGGGAGACCACCTGGGGCCAGGGAATCGATCTTCCCGGGTACCAGCCTCGCCTCGACGTCGACCCGGCCGAGATCGCCCAGGCGGTCGAGTTGATCCGCTCGGCCGAGCGGCCCGTCGTCTACGCCGGTGGCGGCATCATGAAGGCCCGCGCAGTCGAGGCCCTTCGCGAGTTCGTCGACATGACCAAGATCCCGACTGTCACCACGTTGATGGCCCGCGGCGCGCTCCCAGACGACCATCCTCAGTGCCTGGGCATGCCCGGCATGCACGGCAACTACACGGCCATCACCGCCATGCAACGGGCCGACCTGTTGCTGGCCTTCGGTTCGAGGTTCGACGACCGCGTCACCGGCAAGGTCGACGCCTTCGCCCCGGGCGCCAAGGTCGTGCACATCGACATCGACCCGGCCGAACACGGCAAGGTTCGCAGGCCTGACGTTTCGATAGTCGGAGATGCCCGTCTGGTCATCGAAGCGATCAACTCCGAGCTGCGCTCGGGTGGGGTCGGTTCGGTCGATCTCGATCCTTGGCGGTCCACGGTGAGCGGCTGGCAGGAGGCCCACCCACTGCGCTACGAGCAGTCCGAGAGCGGATTCCCGCTCAAGCCGCAGTACTGCCTCGAGCGGCTGCGCGACATGTCGCCCGAAGACACCATCGTGGTGGCAGGCGTTGGCCAGCATCAGATGTGGGCCAGCCAGTTCTGGAAGTTCAACCACCCGTACAGCTGGGTCAACTCCGGCGGGCTCGGCACCATGGG
>JAGQSP010000661.1 GCA_020439485.1 Acidimicrobiales bacterium
GCCGCGTAGAAGTCCCAGGGAAACTCGTGGGCTGCGTCCTTCTCGGCCCAGTATTCGTCGCCGAAGTCGGCACACACCCGCCGGATGCCTTCGCGAATCGCCTCGTGGTCTGGGTTGGCCGAGAAATCCATGCCGCAGATGATCGCGAATCGTCAGCGCCGAATCATCATCGGTGGCCGTCGGCCCGCGGGCCCAGCACACCGTCGGCGGCCATCGCCTCGATCTCGTCGGATGATCGGCCCAGTTCGGTCAGAACCTCGACCGTGTGCTGGCCATAGGCCGGAGGCTCGCCCACGGCCGGCTTGGGCTGGTCGGCGAACGACGCCACGGGCAGCACCTGCCTGACACGGCCGCCTGCGCTCCACTCGACCTCAACGAGCGAACCGTTGTGAGCTGCCTGCGGGTCGAGGTGCACCTGATCCAGCGGGGTGACCGCCGCTCCGGGAAGGTCGTTTGCGCGCAGGCTGGCCAGCGCCTCCTCGGTCGTCAGCGCCGCCAGGGCCACCGAGACCTCTTCGCTGAGAGCGGCGCTGTTGGCCGCCCGGTCCTCGTAGGTGGCAAACCGCGGATCGGACGCCCACGCGGGGTTCAGCGCAGCGCAGAGCCGAGGCCACGTGCGGTTGCCGTTGGCCATCAAGGCCATGTGACCGTCCTTGGTGGCTCGTACCTCGTAGGTGTCGGCAAAGTGTCCCTGGTCGGGAACATCGTCCAAGAAGGTGTCGGCAGACATGCCGTCGGGCCAGAAGAACCACAGGCCCACGTCCAGCATGTTGACGCGAACGTGCGGCGCGCCCTCGCCGCGCTGGCGCTGGAACAGCGCCGCCGTAACCGCCTGAGCCACGGTGAGCGACGTGGCCTTGTCGATCGCGATGTTGCGGATCAACTGGGGCTGACCGTCTGGCCCCTTCTGCAGCGCCGCCATACCCGTTCGGGCCTGGATCACGAAGTCGTACACCATCTGGTCGGCGTCGGGGCCGCTGTCGCCGAACCCCGAAATCGACACATAGATCAGGTCGGGGTTCACCTGCGCCAGTTGGTCGGGGCCCAGGCCCATGCGCTCGGCCGCTCCCGGCCGGAAGTTCTGGACGAACACGTCGGCGGTGGCGATGAGGTCCTTGGCCGCCGCCAGGCCCCGAGGGTCTTTGATGTCGAGCACGACCGACCGCTTGAGCCTGTTGGTGCTGCCGAAGGCCGCGCTCATGCCCTGATGAATCGGGGCGATGTAGCGGAAACGATCTCCGACGCCGTCGGCCATCTCGATCTTGACGACCTCGGCGCCCTGCTCGGCCAACATCATGGTGGCCAGAGGGCCAGACACCATCTGACAGGCTTCGACGATCTTTACCCCAGACAGCGGCAGTGACATGCCCGCACGTTACTGCGGCCCGGTGGGCGAGGGCGCGGTACGGTTGGCGGGTCCGCCACCCAAGATGAGGAGGGTCGGGTGAGATATCTCTCTCCGACGAGTGTCGACGAGGCCGTCGCCATGCTCGGCGCCGAGCCGGGCAGTCGCGTGTTCGCCGGCGCCACCGATGTAATCCCCCAGATGCGTTCGGGACGCACCAATCCACAGGTGCTTGTCGACCTGAAGAAGATCGAGCGGCTGATCGCAGTCGAACTCAAGGGCGACACGTGGGTGGTCGGCGCGGCCACGCCGACGATCCGGCTGACGGCCAACGCCGATTTCGTCGCCGACCTGCCCGGGTTGGCTCACGGCGCCGGCCTGATCGGCTCGGATCAGGTTCAGGCCCGCAGCAGTTTGGGCGGCAACTTGTGCAACGCGTCGCCAGCCGCCGACTCGGTGCCAGCGATGGTGGCCAACTCGGCGCGAGCTGTCGTCGCCGGTCCGGCGGGTGAACGCACGGTCGCCGTCGCCGACATACCGGCTGGTCCGGGGCGCACCACGCTGGGGCCAGGCGAGTTCGTCGTCGAGTTCCACATCGATCGTCCCGACCAGTCGACCAGCGACTCGTATCAGCGGGTCACGCCCCGCACAGAAATGGACATCGCCATCGTCGGCGGCGGAGCCCGGGTCAGCGTCGACGCCGAAGGCAGGTGCACGGCGGCCACCGTGGCACTGGGCGCAGTGGCGCCAACCGTGGTGCTGGTGCCGGGCGCTGCCGAGGCCTTGGCCGGCGCGATTGTGGTCGGCGACGACCCCGACCAAGCGGCGCTAGATGCCTTGGCCGAGGCGGCCCGATCGGTGTGCGCCCCGATCGACGACATGCGGGGCACGATTGCATACCGCACCCACGTGGCGGGTGTGCTCGCCAGACGAACAGTGTTGGAAGCGGCCCGCCGGGCAGCAACCAAGGGAGGGGCCCGATGACGAACCGAACCCATGTCCACTGCACGATCAACGGCGACGAGGTCGACTTTCTCACCACAGACGGCGAGTCGTTGCTGAACGCTCTGCGCGACGAGGTGGGCCTGACCGGGGCGAAGGAAGGCTGTGGCACCGGCGACTGTGGGGCGTGTTCGATCATGCTCGACGGCGTCTTGACGTGTTCGTGCCTGGTGTTTGCTCCCGAGGCCGAAGGTGCCACCATCGTCACCGTCGAGGGCCTTGCCCAGGGCGACCACCTCAGCCCGCTGCAGAACGCCTTCCTCGAGGG
>JAGQSP010000072.1:0-2910 GCA_020439485.1 Acidimicrobiales bacterium
GCCGAGACACTCAAACTGGTCGGGCCTGCGGTGCTGTCGGCCATCGCAGCCAACGCATTGTTGATCGACGACGGCAGCATCAGCACCAACTGGGCTTGGTATTTGGCCGCCGTCATCGCCGCAGCCGGGTGGCTGAAATGGCGCTCCGGTGGCGTGGCGTTTGCCATCGGTTTTGCTGCCGTGTCGGTTCTGAACCAGATCTTGTGAGGATGGGCCCATGGATCGCTCGCTTCACATAGGCCAGGGAGTGTCGGTCGATTCGTCGATCGTCACCTGGCGATTCGATACGTCCAGCGGTCCGGGTGGGCAGCACGCCAATCGATCCAACACCAGGGTCGAAGCGAGCTTGGTCATCGCAGACACCGACCTGGACGATGCGATCAAGGAAAGGCTCGAGGCCAAGCTGGGTTCCGAGGTCAGGGTCAGCGTCGACGACACCCGGTCGCAGACCCGCAATCGTGACCTGGCCCTCGACCGGCTCGAGGACAAGCTGGCCAAGGCGCTGGTGCGCCCCAAGAAGCGCAGGCCGACCAAGCCGTCGCGGTCTTCGCAGCGCCGTCGGGTCGAGGCCAAGAAGCGCCGCTCGCAGACCAAGTCGCACAGGCGCAAGCCAGGACGCGACGACTGACGCCCACGCCTATAGCTTGGTTTCATGCCTGACGAAACCGCGCGAGCTGCCAGCAACGTGCTGGGCGGACAGCTAGAAGAGTGCAGCCGCGACCCCATCACCGGCTGGTTCAGGGACGGTTGCTGCAACACGGGGCCGGGCGACATGGGCGTGCACACGGTTTGCGCCGTCGTCACCGACGACTTTCTCGAGTTCTCGAAGTCGGTTGGCAACGACCTGTCCACGCCCCGACCCGAGTTGGGGTTCGCCGGCCTGAAAGACGGCGACGGCTGGTGCGTGTGCGCGCCGCGCTGGCAAGAGGCCTTTGATGCCGGTCACGCTCCGCCGGTGAGGCTGCGGGCGACACACATCGCCACGCTCGAATGGTGCTCGAAGCAAGCTCTCGAATCGCTGGCCATCGACCTATAGCCGTGGACACCTTCGACCACAGCCTCAGAACGCTCATCGGCGGGCGCATCGCAGCGCATCGCCCCCGCCTGCTGCCGACGAAGGGCTCCAAACCTGCAGCGGTGGCTGTCATCGCGGCAGCCGACGAGAGCGGCACGCCCGGGGTGCTGCTGACCCGAAGGTCGCCGCGATTGAAGGGGCACAGCGGTCAATGGGCGCTGCCAGGTGGCAGGATCGACGCCGGTGAAACCCCGCTGGACACCGCCATCCGTGAAACCGAGGAAGAGGTTGGCCTCGCTTTGACCCAGGCCGACCTTCTGGGCCGTCTCGACGACTACCCCACCCGTTCTGGGTACGTCATCTCGGGCTTCGTGTTCTGGGTCGAAGACACCTCGAATCTGCGCGCCAACCCATCCGAGGTCGAGTCGATCCATCACATACCGCTCAGCGAACTGACCCGAGCCGACTCTCCGCGAGTCATAACCATTCCCGAGACCGACAGGCCGGTGCTGCAACTGCCGGTGTTCGACGGCGAGATTCATGCGCCGACGGCGGCCCTCATGTATCAGTTCCGCCTTCTGGGCCTCGACGCCGACCACAGCCCCGTGGCCCATTTCGACCAGCCGGTCTTTGCATGGCGCTGAGCTAGAGGTTGGCCTGGGCGAACGCCGCAACCTGCTCGACGGCCTCGGCCAGGTGCTGCCTGCCGTCGGGGCCACCGAAGTAGTGGCCCGCGCCGGCGACCACGTGCTTGTACGTCACCGAGCCCGCTGGCCTGGCCAGCAGCGCTTGGTGCAGGCGTTCGGTGTGGCTGGGGGTGCAAGCGTCGTCGCATCCGGCACCCAACACCATGGCGGGCACCGACACTCCGGCGGCCGCAACCAACGCATCGGCCCGAGCGTGGTCGTAACTCCACTGGCTCAGCCAGCTGCGCAGCGTCGAGAAGCGGGCCAGACCCACCGGACCGTCGTTGACCACCTCCGGAACGCCCAGATAGCAGTGGTTCGCCGGTCGTCCGTTGGGCTCGATTGTCGTGTCGAGCCATCTGGGGTCGGCCATCGTGCCGTGAACGGTGAACGCCCGCTCTGCCATTGGCATGCGCGATGCGCGCACCTCGTCGAGCGTCTGCTGAACCCACGAAGTGATTCGCCGGTTGCGCGCCACCTGGGCGGCTCGAAACTCGGCGACGAAGTCGGCGCTGTATGGCGGCCGAGCGGGGTTGCCCGGGTCGTACAGGTTCAGCGCCGTCGCGCGCTCGAAGGGCCGCGATTCGTCGGTGATGGACGGATCGAGCCACTCGGTGAGGATCCCGTGACGGCTGATGTGGGCCGCCGACATGACGATGACATCGGCCGGGGGCATGTTGAGCGGTTCGACCTCGTAGGGGTCGCCAGCCGCGGTGTCGACGATGCCGGTGCCCGATTCGGCCACCGACTGGTACCACATCGACAGAGAGCCTCCCCCGGACCAGCCCATGAGGACCACCTTCGAATAGCCGAGTCGCTCTTTTGCGTCGCGTATCGCCATTCCCAGGTCGGCAGCGACCTTCTCCATGATCAGCGCCGAGTCGACACCGCGATAGCGCGAATTGGCCCAGATGACGTGGTGTCCGGCGCGGGCGAGACCGGGCACGATCGGCAGGTACATACCCCCGCCGGTCGGGTGCATGAACACATAGACCGTGTCCGATGGTTGCCCCACCGGGCGGACCAGATGGCAATCGAGGCCGATGATGTTGCCTCCGCCGCCATATACATCGCTGAAGGCGGCGTCTTCGCGGTGGACGACCACGTACGCGATGCGCTCGCAACCAGCGGGTGTTCCCGGAACTCGTGTCGACATGCGACGATCGTAGGGTGATCTTGTTCGTCGACACAGAACCCAGGCACAACCGT
>JAGQSP010000072.1:2999-3543 GCA_020439485.1 Acidimicrobiales bacterium
CCCGAGTTGTTCCGCCAGATCGAGGTCGAGGCCATCTTCGTGTCGGGCAATTCGGTGGCGCCGGCCAGTTTCGGTGCCGAGGCCGATGCGCTGTTCGAGTTGGTTACCAACACCGAGCGCCCGACGTTCGGTTTCTGCGGAGGGCACCAGCTGATCGCAAGGGCCCTGGGGGTCGACTCTGTACCGGTCGTCGACGGCGAGAACACCCCCACCACCGAGTCCGGGTACCTCCCGGTCGACACGACAGCCGACCATCCCCTGACGCTGGCAATCGGCAATGCCGCCGTGTTTCGTCAGCACCACTCGTGGCAGGTTCCCAGCGAGCCCCCGGGGTTCGTCAACATGGCGTCGACCGCGCTGTCCGAGGTGCAGATGCTGGTGAACGAGGACCGACGCATGGTGACAACGCAGTTCCACCCCGAGTACTGGACTTCCGAGCACCCCGCCGGAGCGGCCCTGATTCGAGCGTTTCTCGAGTGGTCGGGTGTGATCAGCCCTGGGCCAGCAGGCGCTTGACCTCGCCGATGGCCTCCACACCTTCTTC
>JAGQSP010000662.1:0-1214 GCA_020439485.1 Acidimicrobiales bacterium
CGGGCCCGCCCGACTATGGCGAACGCATCGATGAGGCGATCGCGCTGTTGGGCCAGACCTGCGCCGTGTGGGTCAACGCCCAGGTGTTCGAAGACGGCCTGGCGGTCGTGAACTCTGCCATCGACGCGGCCGCCGAGCGCCACGGGTTCGTCGTGGCTCGGTGGTCAGATCTGTCGGGGCCCCCGGAACTGCACCTGTCCGATGGCTACCACCTGAACCAGGACGGGCAGAATCTCTACGCCGACCTGGTGGTGTCGACGGCTGCTGCGGCCTGCCTCTGAGCGGGCGAGCAGGCGTCTGTTACGGCGCTGGGATGCCCGATGAGCCGACGTCGCGGAACTGCGGATCGCGCTTTTGGAAAAAGGCCGCGACCGCCTCGACCTGATTGGGGCTGCCGATCAACTGGCCGATGTATTCGCGCTCGTTTGCGAACGAGGTAGCCGCGTCGACGTTTCCGTACTGGTTGACCAGCTTCTTGGCGCGCCTGATGGCATCGGGGTTCTTGCCCGCGATCTCGCGCGCCAGATCGAGTGCGCTGGTCAGCGGGTCGTCGCTGGTGCGCGTTGCCAGGCCCATCTCTACGGCTTCGGCACCACCGATCATGCGCCCGGTGAAATACAGCTCCTTGGCCACGTCGAATCCCACCAAGCGGGGCAGGATCTGAGACAGGCTCATGTCTGGTACCAGGCCCCAGCGAATCTCCAGCACAGACATCACCGACTCGGGGTGAACGATGCGGATGTCGGCTCCCAGAGCCAGCTGGCATCCGCCGCCCAACGCGTGCCCTGTGACGGCCGCTATCACCGGCTGGTCCATCTCCTGCCACGTCCACACGGCCTGCTGGCCCATGTGTGTGATCCGACCGGGCATCGGGCCTGTGATGCGGGCGACCGAGCCAGAACCGCTGGCCTGTTCGTCCGCATCGGACGAGCCCGGACCTTCTGCCATCTCCTGGAACCGCGAGAAGTCGAGCCCTGCACAAAACGACCTGCCGTTGCCAGACAGCACTACGGCCCTGACCTCGGGGTTCTCCCGCAGCATGTCACCGGCCTCGACCAACGCGGCAAACATCTCGCCGTCCAGGGCGTTGAGTTTGTCCGGTCGGTTCATTCGAACGTCGGCGACGCCGCCGTCGATTTCGATGATTATGCGGTCTCTGACATCGATCGTGGGCATGCCAGAAGTGTGGCCCAACCGCTCGGTCCATACTCAAT
>JAGQSP010000662.1:1280-1544 GCA_020439485.1 Acidimicrobiales bacterium
TGCGGTCGACGTGTCCCTGGTGAACCTGTCGCGCCCAAAGGCGATATCGGCCCTGTTGGCCGGGGTCATTGCCGCGTCGGCCCTGGTCGGCCTGGCGGCAGGACGCGACGAGGCGTCGGCACAAGAAGCCCCGGCCGGCACGATCGCGTCGCCTGACTCGCCCACCGAGGTCGAGCTGAGGCACGCCAACCTCGGCGAACTGGGCCTGGAGAGCATCGGATATCGCAGCGCCGTCGAAGACTACGAGCGGGCGCTCGACACGAT
>JAGQSP010000663.1 GCA_020439485.1 Acidimicrobiales bacterium
GACCAGAGGGTAGAGAAGAGGTCATCGACCTCTGACCGAACGGAGTTCTAGTGGGTGATGTAGTTGACGACCGGCGAGATTGGCAGGGGTACGTCGAGTTGCGCGATCGCTTCATCGACTTCGTTGGTGGGCTCGACAACCGGTCTCTGTCGACGATCGTGCCGATGTGCCCGGCCTGGTCGGTTGCCGATGTCGTGGCGCACGTTTGCGGCCTGAATGCCGATCTGGTCGGCGGCCTCCGCACCGATCTGGGTTCCGACGAACGCACCGGCTACAACGTCGAGCTGCGTCGGGGTGTATCGGTCGGTGAGGTCTGTCGCGAGTGGGTCGGCTACGAGGACGAGGTTCGTTCGGTGCTGATGACACTTCCGACCATGTCTGGTCGGCTGGCTGCCGACCTGTTGGTGCATCTGCACGACATCCAGCAAGCGCTGGGGTTGGCCATCGACCGGCAAGATGCTGCGCTGGTGTCGACCGCCGCGGTGTACGCCCGGCGCTGTGTGGATGGTGTGGGCGAGGTGTTGGGCCAGTCGATCGCCCTCGAGATCGAAGGGGTGGGCACGTGGCGACCACGAGAAGACCTGACCGCATCGGGCGTTTCGCTTCATGCCAGCGCGTTCGACTTCGTCCGTTCCTACAGCGGGCGGCGCAGTCGGGCACAGGTCGAGGCGCTCGACTGGCAGGGTGACCCTGGCGAGATCCTCGACAAGGCGTGGAGCCCCTATGGCGGGTTCCAGCCCGAGGACGTGGTCGACTAGAGCCGGGTCAGGAACTCGTCGATGGCCTGATTGAGGGCTTCGGGCTGGTCGTACTGAACCATGTGCCCGGCCGCCGGGATCACCACCTCGTAGGCGTTGGCGAAGTTCGCCATCCGCTGCGCGTGGGCGGCGTCGGAGTATCTGACGGCTCCGGCCGACGGTCCTTGCGACCAGAAGCGTGCCCAGGCGTCGCCACCGTTCACCACCAACACCGGGCAGTCGATCGAGCGCCACCTCTGGTAGGCGCGTTCCTGGTCGTGTCCGGCGAGCCAGTCGCGGGTGGCGGGGTCGAACAGCCATTCGTGGGCGCCGTTGTCGAGCACGCGCGTCGAGCGCTCGACCAGGTGCAGCGCCCGATCGGGTGACAGTCCGGGGTGGCCGGCTCTGAAGCGCTCGACCGCGGCATCGAGGTCGTCGAAGGTTCGGCTGCGATAGGGCTGGCGCATCAGGTCGGCGACCCGGCGGGCCCATGCGAGTTGGGCCTGGTCGTCGGTCAGCTCGACTCCTGCGCTCGGCCGTCTGGAGTCGACCGGTGGGCCCATTCCTTCGACCAGAACCAGAGCGCGGGCCACCGCGGGGTAGATCCCGCAGAACTGCGACGAAACCTGCCCGCCAAGCGAGTGGCCGACGATGATCGGGTCGGTCAGGTCCAGAGCGTCGATGGCACCGGCCAGGTCCGCGACCATCTGCAACACCGCGTAACCGCCCCGATCGCTCAGGCCGTGGCCGCGCAGGTCGAGGCTGAGCACCCGATATCGATCGCCGAATTCGAGCGCGATCGAATGCATGCTCCACGCCGAGTCGGCCTGGCCGTGAAGCGTGAGGATGGTTCCCAGCGGCGCTCTGTTGTTCAGCAAATCCGAATAGTCCAGGTGGTTCAGGGTCAGCGCACCGACGTCGATCCGGTGCTGGCGGGGTTCGAAGCGGTTGGGCACGGCGGCGATCGTACGCGACCGGGCTGCGGGCATCCCCTTCGCAGGTGGCAAGATCGTGGAGTGGCGTTCAGTTCGCGTTTCCGCAACTCGATCAGGGTCAGGTACGGCGAGGTCGACCAGCAGGGTGTGGTGTTCAACGCCCACTACATGGCCTACATCGACGACACCCTCGAGCACTTCATGAGCACCCTCGGAGATCTGCGCGATCTGGGCTGGGACATGATGATGAAGAAGATCGACATCGAGTGGCAGGGGTCGGCAGGCAACGGTGACGTGGTCGACGTCGACGTCGCCGCGGTCAGGTGGGGCAACACGTCGTTCGAGCTGGGCTACGCGGGCAGCGTCGAGGGCCGGCCTGTATTCACCTCGACGGTGCTCTATGTCTCGGTGCAGCTGGGCACCACCCAGACCATGCCCACGCCGGTAGAGGTGGTCGAGGCGTTCGGCCCCGCCGTCGATCGTCCCAGTTGAAACCGGGAGACACGTCGGCATCCGAGGGGCGACCAGGTTTGAACCCGGTGCCACTCGCAGACCTGGCCGGCGACGCGCTGGATGTCGCACCGCTTTTGCTGAACAAGATCATCCGATGCGGCGCAGCATCGGGACGCATCGTCGAGGTCGAGGCATACCGCGGCGCCGACGATCCCGGATCGCATGCATTCAGGGGGCGAACCCCTCGCACCGAGGTGATGTTCGGCCCCGCCGGTTTCGCCTACGTCTATTTCACCTATGGCATGCATTGGTGCCTGAACGTGGTCGTGGGCCAGCAGGGGACCGCCTCCGCGGTGCTCATCAGGGCCCTATCTCCAATAGAGGGCGTAGAGCTCATGTGGCAGCGTCGCCCCAAGGCCAAGCGCGAGCGCGACCTGTGCAGCGGCCCTGCGAAGCTGTGTCAGGCCCTGGGGGTCGACGGTGCGCTCGACGGCCATGACCTGTCGGTGCCGCCACTGGAGTTGCTCGACGACGGCCTGCCCGCTCCTCGAGAGCCGGTCGTCACCACCCGCATCGGTCTGACACGCGGGGCCGAGCTGCCCTGGCGGTGGTATGTGGACGGCGATCCGAACGTGAGCCGCGCCTGACCCGCGGGTGGGCGTTAGGTTGGTCGACCGTGGATTTCGAAACCGCACCCGAAGGGCCGCGCTGGGCCTCCCTGGAACAACTCCAGTCCGAGTCGCATCTGGAGACCGCACGTGGCCTGGTGCACGACCTGGAGGCGGCCTGCGACGACTCGGCGCGGTATCGCGCCGAGGTTCTCGAGTTCATCGACTCGCACCCCGACGCGTTGCACCGCACCTGCGTGACGGGCCATCTGACGGGGTCGGCTTGGGTAGTAGACAGCACGGGCGAACACGGGCTGGTGCTGTTCCACTCGAAGATCCAGCGCTGGTTGCAGCCCGGGGGTCACGCTGACGGCGAGGCCAACCTGGCCCGTGTCGCGCTGCTGGAGGCATCAGAGGAATCCGGAATCGAGGGGTTGCGGGTGTGGACCCAGCCCGTCGACGTCGACATCCACCTGTTCGTCAACCGCAAGTCTTCCGAGCCCGACCACCTGCACCTGGACCTTCGCTTCATAGTGCAGGCCCCTGCCGGGTCGGTCGTCAGCGGCAACCACGAGTCCGAAGAGCTGCGCTGGGTGACCTCTGGTCAGCTCGACTCGCCCGAGCTCGCTCTCGATGCCAGCACCAAGCGCCTGGCCCATCGAGGCTTCGAGCTGATGCGCCGTCAGTCGGCTGGGGCCAGAGGGTAAGTTTCACCGTCGTGGAGCAGTTCCAGGCGATCCTTCTTCGCTTCCTAGAGTGGGCCGTGGGCCTGGCGGCCGGGCTCGTGGTCGGCTGGTTCTTCTTCTGGCTGGCACCCGGGCTCATGTGGCCCCCCGCCGTGGGTCTGGTTTGCCTGGTCGCGGGCGGCAAGCTGATCTTCGAAGGGGTGTTCCCCGGGTTCGGCTACGGGTTGGCGATCTCGTCGATGATCAGCCTCGGGTACTTCGTTTCGTACTACCTGGGCGTCGGCATCTAGCCGTGTGTCACAGCGCTGGGTTTGCCCAGATCGTCACGGTCTGGCCGGGTTCCAGCGGCGAGTGCGTTCCGGGGTCGACCTTCCACACCTGGCCGGCGCGGATCTCTGCGGCCTCGGGGTTGTCCTCGGCCTCGACCACTATTTCGACCTCGTAGCCTGCGCCCAGCACCATCGCGGTCGCGGCCTCGACTCCTTCGCCCAACACGTCGGGCACCCTGCGGACCTTCTGCCCGTTGGCGACATACAGCACGACCTCGCTGCCCGACGGCACGATCGACTCGCCGGAAGGTTTCATCGACGCGACGACTCCGGGCGGATACTGGTCGTCGGGCACCGACTCGGTCGAGACCACGAACCCGGCGCGGGTCAAGATGTCGCTGGCCAGGTCACTGCGCATGCCTACGACGTCGCTCACCAGCTCACCCGGTGCTACGACCTCGTCGGCTGCGGCCGCGTCGTCGCCTGCATCGACCCGGTCTTGGGAGTCGCCGGCACTGTCGTCGGCGGATGGTTCGTCTTCGATCGGGTCGCCCAGCTCGAAGTCGCTTGCGGGCGTTTCGGCCAGAGCCGAGGTCATGAACATCTGCCACACTTCCGCGGGCCAGGTGCCGCCGGTGACTCGTATGCGAGTGGTTGGCGGCACCATCGGAACCTGCCCTTCGGCGAACCCGACCCACACGCTGGTCACCAGCTCGGGCGTGTAGCCGACGAACCAGGCATCGGCCCAGTTCTGGCCGGTTCCGGTCTTGCCGGCCGCGGGCCGCCCGATGCGGGCCCTGACTCCCGTGCCTCGCGAGATCACCTGCTGCAGCACCTGTGTCACCTGGTCCGCGGTTTCGCGTTCGAGCACTCGCAGGGGAGAGGGAGCGTGCTGATAGATGACCTCGCCGTCAGGACCGAGCACCCTGGTAACGAACACCGGGTCGTTGTGGACGCCACGGTTTGCGAACGACGAGTAGGCCGATGCCATGTCCAGCGGGCTGACGTCGTTGGCGCCCAACACCGCCGACGGCACGGCCATCAACGGCGAGTCGATACCGATGCCGGCTGCCACCCGCACCGCGTCGGCCGCGCCGACGTCCATCACCAGTTGCGCGTAGGCCGTGTTGTACGAGTTCACGGTTGCGTCGACCAGGTCGACCACGCCACCCTCGGTGCCGCCGTAGTTCTCGACCTCCCAGGTGCCGCCCGTGACCTCGATGTCCATGTGGGCAGGAGCGCTGTAGCGGGTGGACAGTTCCATGCCCTCTTCCAGCGCGGCCGCCAGCACGATTGGCTTGAACGACGAACCCGATGGCCTCTGCCCTTGCGTGGCCAGGTTGAACTTCGACTGTGGGCCGCCGTCAAAGAAGTCGCGGCCGCCCACCATCGCCTTCACCTGACCGGTCGCTGGGTCCATCGCCACCAGCGCGCCGTCCGGGTCGTCGAATGGGTCCACCAGAACCCGCTCCATCGATGCTTCGGCCAGCGCCTGGAGACGCAGGTCGAGGGTGGTCTCGATGGTCAGGCCGCCGGTGAACAGCAGCCGGGCGCGTTCTTCATAGGTTCGCCCGAACGCCGGGTGTTCGAGGATGAATCGCTTGACCTCCTCGACGAAATAGGCGCCGTCGTAGGTCGACTCGGGATCTGGGGTGGCCAGCACGATGTCGGTCTGGGCCAGTTGCTCGGCCTCGTCGGCGCTGATGTAGCCCTCGTCGGCCATGGCGTCGAGCACGAACGTCCGTCGCTCGATGGCGCCCTCTGCGTTCACGAACGGGTCGTAGGTCGAAGGCGCCTTGATCAGGCCGGCCAGAAGTGCGCCCTGGGCGATGTCGAGGTCGGCGGCGGGTATACCGAAGTAGATCTGTGCGGCAGCCTCGATGCCGTAGGCGCCAGCGCCGAAGTAGATCGTGTTCAGATACGACTCGAGGATCTCTTCTTTCGTGAACTGGCGCTCTACCTGAATCGCCAGCGACGCTTCTTCGATCTTGCGGTCGAGTGTGCGGTCGCTGCCGATGATGGCGTTCTTCACGAACTGCTGTGTGATCGTCGAACCACCTTCGACCACGGCGCCCTCGTCGACGTTTCGGCGCAGAGCTCGCAGGATGCCGCGCACGTCGATGCCGATGTGGGTCCAAAAGCGCCGATCCTCGGCGGCGACAATGGCGTTCTGGACGTGCTCGGGCACTTCGTCGAGTGTTATCTCGGTGCGGTTCTCGCCCGCGTGCAGCGTCGTCAGCTCGGTGCCGTTGGCCGCCAGGATCGTCGAGGCTTCGCTGTTGGGCGGGATGCTCGCATGCAGCTCGGGTGTCGTATAGGCACAACCGGCGGCCAGCATCGACAACGCCGCGACTGCGGCCACCACTCTCGACCTGGTTGCTGCGGCCGCGTTCACGGCTTGCCTCCTCGTGCCGACATCCCTCCCCGTCGGCTCTCTTCCAGTCGACGATGGGCCAGTCGGATAAACGGTTTTGTGCCGTCGGCGTGCGTGCCACGCTGTAGGGCGTGAACATGCTCGAGGACCTCAGCGCACGTGGTTTGATCCACGACACCACCGACCGTGGCGCTCTTGCGGCACGACTTGCCTCGGGACCGATCCGGCTGTATTGCGGGTTCGACCCGACCGCCGACTCGCTTCACGTAGGCAACCTGGTTCCACTGCTGGCGCTCAGACGCTTCCAGCTGGCCGGCCACATTCCCTATGCGCTGGCCGGAGGGTCCACCGGCATGGTCGGCGATCCGTCGGGACGGTCCGCAGAGCGCAATCTGCTCGACGACGAGACGCTCGCTCACAACCTGGCCGCCATTCGGGGACAACTCGAGCGTTTCCTCGACTTCGAAGGTTCCAACGCTGCCCGCATGGTCAACAACCACGACTGGACCGGGCCGGTCAGCTACCTCGACTTCCTGCGCGACGTCGGCAAGCACGTCACGGTCAACCAGATGGTGGCCAAGGAGTCTGTGAAGAACCGGATGGAGAGCGGCGACGGCATCAGCTACACCGAGTTCTCCTACATGCTGTTGCAGGGTTTCGACTTCATGTGGCTACACGAGAACGAGAACGTCGAACTCCAGATCGGCGGCTCCGACCAGTGGGGCAACATCGTGCTCGGCGCTGACCTGATCCGCCGGCGCAGTGGGGGAGCAGCTCATGCGCTGACCGTCCCCCTGCTGCTGAAGCCCGACGGGACCAAGTACGGCAAGACGGCAGGCGGCGAGACCATGTGGCTGTCGCCCGACAAGATGAGCCCGTACCGCTTCTACCAGGGGTGGTTGGGCATCGACGATGGCGACGTACGCAAGCTCCTGATGTTCCTGACGTTCCGCTCGCCAGACGAGTGCGACGAGATCGCGTCGGCCCACATGTCCGACCCGGGGGCTCGCACGGGGCAGCGGACCTTGGCAGCCGACATGACCCAGCTCGTGCACGGGCCGTCGGCCGCCGCCGG
>JAGQSP010000664.1 GCA_020439485.1 Acidimicrobiales bacterium
ATCCACATGGCGCCCATGACCTCGAAGCGACCCGAGCGCACATGATCGAGTAGACGGTTCCACAGATCGGGGTACTCGTCGCGCACCCAGGCCAGCTGCTGGGGTTGTGATGCGGCGAATCGATAGTCGGGATTTCGATCGAGCATGGTGGCCGCTGTCGAGAAGGTGCGGGCGGCCTTGCGGTGGGTCTCGCGCAGGGGCCACAACCAGGCGGTGTCGAGGTGCGAGTTGCCCACGGCCAGGTGGGTCTTGACTCGCCCGGTGTCGTCGTTGCCTCGCGACAGCGCCTCGGCCAGCAACGCCCGAGCCTGCCGAACGGCGGCGGGGCCGACTCCGTCGGTCTCGATGACCGCGCACGCACGGTCGAGGGCTTCGGCACACTCGCTCGCCCGTTGCGTCTTCACGTGGGCAGCGAGGTCGGCGACCAGCTGCCAGTCGCGCACCAGGTCGACCACGTCGCGATCGACGGTGGCCATATGGCATCGGCGCAGCTCCAACAGCGGCTCGCCCCACGGTTCGGCGGCCAGCATCGGACCCGGGTCGGCCGCGATGGCGGGCGGGTTTGCGGCAGCCTCGATGTACAGCTCGAAGCGTTCACCTCCCTGGGCCGGTGCGGCCAGCTCGACCTCGCGGTGGTTCGGGCTGATGCCGTGGATGGGCCTGCCGTCTACCCAGACCTGGCCTTCGGCGCCGAAGCCGGCTCCCCCTCCGAATCCCAGGTGCACCACCAGCACGACATGCTGACCCGCCCAGTCGTCTGGCACCCGACCCCGCACCTCGAACCAGGTCGTGTCCCACGCCGGCCCCCACCGATCGCCCTCCTCGAAAGGCTCGAATGTCCCAGCGACTGCGGCCTCGTAGGGCACCGGTTCGCCGTGGATGTGGTTGGCCGAGATTTCGACCGGATGGGTCCTCGGCCACCGGGCCGGCTTCACGATGTCGGCGAGAACCCGCCCGATCTCGGCTACGCGCGCATTGTCAGGTGCCACCCGGCGGACAATAGTCGTGACTTCTCGTCGCCGACCCAGGCAGGCGCACTCAGCCGGCCGTCGCCGTCTCAGCTCGGGGGCAGGCCCTGCTGGTCGTCGAACATCGACTCGATCACGCTGTTGATGAAGCTGGTGACCTCGGGGGTCAGGTCGGGCACGCCCCCATAGATCGAACCACTGACAGCGGGCTCGTCCTTGTGTTCGTGTGCGTGAGCGACCGCCGCGTCCAGGTCGGCCGACCATTTGTAGACCAGCCCGGGTTGGGTTTGTGGTCGTGTCACTGCCATGTGGATGGCGTTTGGATACTGCTGTCCGTTCAGCCGCCAGCCACTGGCCCGCAGGGCGTCGTTGATGTGGTAGATGTCGAACTCGTCGGAGGTGAACGAGAAGCAGAAGTAGGGGTGGCCCATTATCCGCAGCTCGGGATGCGACCGAACCGCCTGCTGCATGGCAAACGCGGTGTCGAAGATGTCTCGGGCGTATCTCGAATAGCCCTCACGCCCCAGCGACACCATTGCTGCCCACGTGGCGGCCAGCAGACCACCAGACCGCGATCCGTCGATGCCAGGCGAGGCGTACTTACCGCCAGACCAGTCGGTCATGTAGAAGTACTGGCCATTGCGCAGGGCCTTGTCGCGAAACATCAGGATCGACGTGCCCTTCACCGCGTACCCGTACTTGTGGGTGTCGGCGGAGATGGTGGTCACCCCCGGATGCCGGAAGTCGAACACCGGAATGTCGTGACCCAACTGCTCGCCGAAGGGCAGGATGAACCCTCCGAGGCAACCGTCGAC
>JAGQSP010000665.1 GCA_020439485.1 Acidimicrobiales bacterium
GCGACCACGGCCCGGGCCTCGGCGACCGAGTTGACCATGGGCACGATGACGCCAAGCGCGCCGGCATCGAGCATCTTGCCGATGATGCCAGGGTCGTTCCACGGGACGCGCACTATGGGCGTTGCATCGACGGCCAGGATGGCTTGAATCTGGCGCACGGCCGACGTGTAGTCGCTGACACCGTGCTGCATGTCTACGCATACATAGTCGAACCCCGCCAGGGCCATCGCCTCGGCCACCGCCGAGCTCTCGGACGAGAGCCACCCGCCCAGGGTCGATTTGCCGTCGCGCCACTGCTGTCTCAGCGATTCCATGCGCCGGTTCTAGCAGAACTGCGGTCAGCCGACGAAGGTCACCTGGGGCAGAACAGCGCCGGCGAAGTTGTTCGACCACGCAGGGGTGCCGCTGTCGCTCACCTGAATGGGCTGGCTGCCCTCGAGCCCGACCCTCCAGGTGCCGGAAAGACCACTCTCGGCGCCATAGCGGAAGTACACACCCTCACCAGCTGCGGCGACGTACTGCCACGACACATCGGTGACAAGCGTGGTGCGCTCGCCGGTTTCGACATCGACGGCGACGAGGTCTGGCCATACCCCTGCGGTTGGGCCGAGTTCGTCGCGCCCTTCCTGCACGACGATGGTGGTGTCGAACACCCAGGCGGGTGTTCCCTCCAACGGGATCAGCCGCTCGTCTTCGCCGAACCCGGTGAAGTAAGCCAGTTCCTGGCGACCCAGCTCGTCGGCCAAGAACATCAGCAGCCCTGTCTGACCCTCGAACGCGACCAGCTGAGCGAGGCTCGGCTCGATCGGCGATTGTTCGACCGTGAAGGCCGACCGGCGGCCGTCACTGGTCAGTTCGACCAGCCGGAGCTCGTCGTCCCCGAACGTGACCAGCGCCATGCCGTCAGGGGTAGGGGCCGCCAAGATGGACCCGACATCGGTCAGTGCAACCAGTCCCCCGCCTGGCGTCCACCACTGAACCTGCTCGACCCCCACAGCGATTTGGTTGACCGAAGCGATCAACAACGAGTCGGCGCCCACCAGCTGAACGATGTGTTGCGAAGCGCTGTCACCGGCACCCAGGTTCATCACCTCGTCGACCGTGCCTTCGGCATCGGCGTGAAACAGCGTTCGGGCGGCGTCGCCGCCTTCGTCTGACTGTGCGACCCAAGCGACCGAACCGCCAGCGAACAAGACCTCCGACGACAGCCTGGCCCTGACCACCTCTTGTCCGCCGAAGGTTCGCCTGACGATGGTAACGCCGTCGGGAAGTGATTCGAGAATGAGTTGGCCGTCGCCCGCAAAGCCGTCGAAGCTACCTACCAGATCGACTTCGTGTTGCAGGTCGAGCGAGAGGTCGTAGACCTCGACCTGCTGCGAACGATGTACCGCGAAGAAACCGTCGCCCAGGTGATAGCCGCCTGAGTCACGGGCCGAACCGATCGGAGGGTCGAGTTGCAGAACCGATCGCGCGCTCGATCCGTCGTAGGGCGCCAGAACCAGCGAGACATCGCCGCGAGAGCGAATCGGGATCAGCCAGCCCTCGTCCGCCTCGAACAGGGCCCCCTGGTCGTCGAAGGTGTACAGCGGATCGCCGGGCAGCGCCACGTCGATGAAGCTGCCGTCGGGCTGACGGATGTACAGAACACCGTCGACCTCCTGCAAGACGATGGCCTCGGGCGGCACGAACTGGGGCTGC
>JAGQSP010000666.1 GCA_020439485.1 Acidimicrobiales bacterium
CGGTGCACGGCGTGGAACAGCTCGGCCGTGGTCTCTGACACGATTCGGTGGTCGGGCCCTGTCAGGGCCTCGTACAGGCGTCCTAGGGCGCGTGCCGAACCCCAAGCGCTGATTCCCGGATCGACCTTGGCCATGTGCCAGGTGGTGTTGTGGATGCTGTCGCGGCGGTGCTCGACACCTCCGGCGGTATAACCCCTCCAGTGAACGGGCGAGATCTTGCCGCTGAGGCGCTCGATGTCGCGCGGACCCAGCCCCAATGCGATCTGGCCCACCAGGCCTGCGGGCTTCAAGACGTTTCGGTGCAACAGCTTCTCGATGGGCTTGCGCTCGGCGCTTTCCAGAACCGCTTGAAGCACCTTCCAACCAGGAGATGAGTGGAACGCTGCTGCGACGCCGGGAGGGTGCTCGGCGCGGTGCTGACAGATCTGGGCCAGGGCCTCGGGGCCGTCGAGGTCGCGGTCGCCCAGTTCGGCGCCTGCGAACCCGCCCATGTGCGTCAGTACGTGGCGAACGGTGCACGCCTCTTTGCCGTTGCCCCACTGGGGCAGATGTTGTGCGATCAGGTCGTCGAGGCCGATCTTGCCGCGTTCGACCGCCTGGGCCACCAGCACCGTCGTCAGGGGCATGCCGGCCTCGTACAGGCGCAGAACATGGTCGGTCCCCAGGGGATGATCTTGAATCAGGTAACCGTCGGCCATGTCGACCAGCGGTTCGCCACCCACCGAGACGTAGAGCTGTGATCCGGCCTGGAGGCCCCGCTCACGGTGGGTGGCCATGAGGGCGCGTAGCGACTCGATCGAAGCCATGTCGGCTATGTCGGCCGCGACCTCGGCCACATCAGCGGTGGGCTGGCCTTGCCCAGCTCGTCCATGCGTCGTGCCAGCTCGTCGTAGATGTGTTCACCACAGATCGCCACCAGCTCGTCGCGCAAGCTCACATAGGCCGGGCGGGCGTGGTTCAGTGCGCTGGGGTCGGTGGTGCACCACCAGCCGAAGTCGGCACCTCCCTCGCCCCAGTCGCGGCGGGCCCACTCTCGAACCATCGTGTAGATGTGGCCGGTTTCGGTTTCGTGGTCTTCTCGGCGAACCGGCACCTGCCAGCACACTTCGGGCTTCAGCTCGTGAGGCGAGACATCGCCGTCGAGCGCGGCCAGGTGAAGTGCACAGCCCGCACCTCGTGCAAAATCGGCCCGGTTCAGGAACACGCATGCGCCGTCGACCACCTTGGTCTTGCGCGAGGTCGAAGCGTCGTCGGCTTCAGGATCCGATGACACCGTCTCGAACGGGTCGTCGACCTGCAGCTGCCAGTTGTCGGGCCCCAGGTAACGAGCGACAGCGTCGGTCACGGCGCGCTCGTCGGCTTCGTCGCTCATGTATGCGCCATGCTCGCAACAGCCGATGGCTTCGTCGGGTTCGGGGCCGATGCCCTGGCAACCTCGCCCGTAGATGCACCCATAGCCCGAACCCAGAAACGTGACGTCGAACATCCATGTGCGTTCTTCGTCGGGGTCGTCGAACGAGATCCACTCGCGGCGATCTTCCACGCCGAGAGAGTAGGCCAGTCACACCCCGCCGGTACCGTGTTGACGATGAAAGGTCATGAACTCCAGGACGACCTCGACCGCGTCGCAGATTCGCTCGACACGCTCAGCGAGGCCCTCGCCGAGCTGGGCATCGCGGCGCTGCGTGCCGCCATCGACGACCCAGACTCAGACGGCCGACGTCCAGAGGTCGAAAAGCGCATCTCCCGTGCCCGCCGCAGCGTCGAGAAGGCCGCGGTGATACTGCGCAACGAGTCGACGGCGGGAATGCTGTGACGGATCCGTCAGGTCCGGTGGCCGCGGGCCCCACGGCCGAGCAGCTGATCGAGGC
>JAGQSP010000667.1 GCA_020439485.1 Acidimicrobiales bacterium
GCGATCTCTCGGCGGGCGACCTGGCGCTGTTCGTCGGCTACGTGACCACAATCGCAAACCTGTCCCGCTGGGCCGGCCGCGTATCCACCTATTACCGCCAAGCCGAGGTGTCGGTCGACCGTCTGGCCGAGCTGTCCCACGACCGAACCCGGCCGCCGGTTGTCATCAAGACAGCCACCAACCTGCGTCACGGTCCCCCACCTCTGGTTCACCGACGGGCCGAGGTAGAGCCACTGGAAGTGTTGAGCGTCGACCGGCTGTCGGCGGTTCACGACGCCGAGTCGGGGCGAGTCGTGCCGCCGGTCAGCTTCGAAATCCGCGCCGGCGAACTAGTCGTCGTCAGCGGGCCTGTCGGTTCGGGCAAGTCGATGCTGCTGCGAGCCGTGCTCGGCCTCGTCGAGTCGACGGGATCGGTCTACTGGAACGGCGAGGTGATCGACCCCGCGACCTTCCTGGTCCCTCCCCGCACGGCCTATCTGCCCCAGGTTCCACGACTGTTCAGCGAGGCCCTGGCCGACACCGTCTTGCTGGGTATGCCAGACGACGAACTCGACCAGGCGCTGTGGACAGCGTGCATGGAGTCAGACGTCGCGTCGATGGGCGATGGGGTCGACACCGTCGTGGGGCCGCGCGGCATGCGTTTGTCGGGCGGACAAGCTCAACGCACCGCTGCGGCCAGGGCGCTGGTGCGCCGTCCCCAGCTGCTGATCGTCGACGACATGTCCAGCGCACTCGACGTCGAAACCGAGCTGATGTTGTGGCAGCGCCTGCGCAGCACTTATCGCCCGGCGATGTTGATGGTCAGCCACCGCCCCGCGGTGGTCGAGATGGCCGACACGATTGTCGAACTCGGCTGACGAGCCGGCCTCAGCACCCGATTCACCCCGAGGCGCCCTGTCGCAGCGCCCCGATAGGGGCGCTGCAGACAGACACTTCGGATCAGGAGGAGGAGGCGGCGGATAGGGCCCGCTCGGTGAGGACGCGAGCCAGGTGCTCGCGATAGTCGGGGTCGGCGTTGAGGTCTGAGGGGGCCGATGTGCCTTCGGCTGCAAGCGCCGCAGCCTCCGAGATCGACGCCCCCGATGCCAGGGCCTGTTCGACGGCCGAGGCCCGCAGCGGAGTCGAGCCCATGTTGACCAGAGCGACGCCCTTGCCACCCTCGGCGACCGCAACCCCGACGATGGCCCAGTCTTGGGCCCGACGGTTGAACTTCTGATAGTTCCAACCGCCTGTCGAAACCGGCACCTTCACCTCGGTGATCATCTCGTCGGCGGCCAACACCGACTCGAAATACCCGGTGAAGAAGTCGGTTGCCGCGATCTCTCGCGAGCCCCCGGGGGCGGTTGCCACGATGGTGCCGCCCAGGGCCAGAACCGCTGCCGGCAGGTCAGACGCCGGGTCGGAGTGGGCCAAGGTGCCACCCAGCGTGCCCTTGTGCCGAACCTGAGGGTCGCCGACCTTCGACGCGACATGGGCCAGCATCGGGCACGCCTGTCGAAGCGCCGCCGAGTGCTCGAGCTCGGTGTGGCGCGTGAGGGCACCGATGCTGATGGTGTCAGAACCCACGTTGATATAACGCAGATCGTCGAGGCGACCTACGTCGACCACCATCGTGGGCGTGGCCAACCTGAACTTCATCATCGGAATCAGGCTGTGACCGCCTGCCATCAGCTTGGCTTCGTCGCCGTGCTCGCCCAGCAGCGAGATGGCGTGTTCGGCCGATTCGGCCACTGCATAGTCGAATGCTGCGGGGATCATGCCGAAGCTCCTTGGTTGGCTGAGTTGATCATTCGCCACAACCGCTGCGGTGTGGCCGGCATCTCGATGTCCTTGATGCCGTAGGGCGACAGTGCGTCGACGATGGCGTTGATTGCAGCTGCGGCCGAGCCGATGGTGCCGGCCTCGCCGACACCCTTGACGCCGAGGGGGTTCGACGTCGACGCGGTGACGGTCGAGTCGAGTTTCATCGACGGAACCTCGGCCGGCGAAGGCACCAGGTAGTCCATGAACGACGGGTTCAGCGGATTGCCGTGCTCGTCGTAGTTGGCCTGCTCCCACAGTGCCTGGGCCACACCTTGGACGATGCCGCCGTGCACCTGACCTTCGACGATCAGCGGGTTGACCTGGTTGCCGCAGTCGTCGACTGCGATGTAGTCGACCAGTTCGACGCCGCCGGTGACCGTGTCGACCTCGACCACGGCAACGTGGGTGCCGAACGGGAACGCAAAGTTGGGCGGGTCGAAGCTGACCTGCTCTTGCAGGTTGGGCTCCATGCCATCTGGTAGGTCGTGGGCAGAGAAGGCGGCGAAACCGACCGACTGGATGGGCGTTGCGGTCTCGGGCGAACCGGCCACCATCAGGTTGCCGTCCTCGAGCACGATGTCTTCGGGGCTGGCCTCGAGCTGGTGGGCGACGATGGCCTTGGCCTTGGCGATCACCTTGTCGGTTGCCATGGCTATGGCCACACCGCCGACCGCCAACGAGCGCGACCCGTA
>JAGQSP010000668.1:0-4148 GCA_020439485.1 Acidimicrobiales bacterium
TCGCGTTGCAGGACGGCCCCGAGCCGATGGACATGGTGGTGCACGAGGCTCAGGGCGCCGAGCGTGCGATCTGGTGGCAGCGCGCGGTCGAGGTCTTCCCGACCTATGCCGACTATGAGATCAGCGCCACCGGCCACGGCCGGGTGATACCGGTGTTCATCGCATCACCTGCATGACCTGATGGTTCACCGGGGGACGGGTGCCACCGCGACGATCGGCGACGGGATCTGCCTATCGCCGAGGCTGCCCAGGAATGCGAGGTTGCTGAAGTTGAAGATGCCCCCGTCCCCAGCGACCATCAGGTAGCCGTTCCCGTACGGAACCATGCCGTTTATCGGCTGGTTGAGCTTCGTACCAGGCGGTAGCACCCCGGGTATCGACCCGCGGAACGGAGCATCGAAGGCGAACACTCCTCCGTCTCCGGCCACCAGCCAGTAACCCGAGCCGTCTGGGTCTACGACAAGTCCATTGACCGGTGAGTCGAGCGGCCCGGGGACGACCTGCGGAACCGATCCGGCAAACACTGCGTCGCCGAACGTGAAGATGCCGCCATCGCTTCCGACCATGTAGTACCCGCGGCCGTCCTGCAGTGACGCGCTGTCGACCACGGGTCCTCGCAGGGCGTCGGCAAGGCCGATGGTCACGAGGTCTCCGAAGTGGGTGGCGTTGCCGAAGGTCAGGGCACGACCCTTCGAGGTGAAGACGTAGTAGCCCAGCCCGCCCGGGGTGGCAGCCATCGTCGAGGGAACCTCGCCGTTCGACAGTTGTGCCAGGTTCACGTTCCCGTAGTGAGGGGCGCCGCCGAGAGCGTGAACCACACCGTTGCTCTCGAGGATCCATATCCCAGCGCCCGACGGGTTCTCGAGGACCTTCACGGCCCTGCTGGTCACGGTTGCGCGGGTGCCGGTGGGAACCACTGTCTCGCTGTCGCCGAATGCGTACACATAGCCGGTTTCGTCGACCATCCAGTAGCCCTGTAGGTCGACGAACTTCCCCTTGATGAACCGCTCACCCGTCTCGGTGAAGGTGAGCGTCATCGCCGGGCTTCCCGGTGGGGACACAACCGTGAACATGTAGGTCTGCCCCTCGACGACGCTGACCTGACGGTTCTGCTGTGGCGCACTTGTCACGCTTGCAACACAACCCAAGGGATCGAAGCCCGACAGGTTCTTCGTCGGCCAGCCGAAGCTGAACGCATCCGAGCCGACCCTGCTGACGCCGAGCGCACTGCTTGCAGCCCCGCCGCTGGCCCCTATCGTGATCGTCGATGTGAACGGTGCAGTCCAGGTGACTGCCCCCGCAGTGCTGCCGGTGCCGCATTCGGCAATCGCAGCGACATCGTTGACTCCCAAACCGGTGTCGGTGCGCACAACGGCGCTGGTACCCGTGACAGCAATCGGCTCGGCCACGAGTTGGCGAACACGGATCATCGCCGGTCCGGGGTCACCCTGGGTGTCCACGACGATGACCATCATCGACGTTGCTTTCACGACGACGTCGGCAGACTGGGCACCATAGGGACCTGCGTCGGCGAGGGTCATCGCCTGGCTGGCCGAGTTGGAGCAACCGATTTCGCGGGTCACCGGTTCGAGCTTCCCGGGACTTGGGGGCGGCGCCTCGAATACGGCGACCTGCAGGTCGGCGCCCTCGAGCGACACAGCGCTGACCAGGAGGCGAAGGTTGTCGACGTTCAGCGACGAGGTCCAGTAGAACGCCGTGTGTTGAGCGCCATCGGTCCAACAAGACGGAGTGTTTGACTGCTCGAAGCTGTCTATCGAAGCCTCAGCGAGGTCGACTACGTCGGTCGATTCGTCGATACCACCGTTGGCGGTGTCCCAAAAGGCCAGCCGCTTCTGCTGATCGTAAGAATCGTTCGGGATGGGACCCGGATAGCGGGTTACTTCCAGGTCGAAGGTGGAGGTGAATCTTGCTGCCTGGAACCGGCAATCAGCGTCGCTGATCGCCGTCGGGCGATCCTCGTAAACACGGAAGACACTGCTGCCGCCCGGGGTCACGAGCATCGTGGCGACGCCATTTGTGAACGTCACGCCATCGCCCTCGATGCGCATCGGCACTGTGGCGCCGTCCTCGGCTCGCTTGGCCCCGACCACCCTGACTTGGACTATGTCGCTGTTGGGACCCAGCGCGGTGCCGGTGGCGAAGCCGACTGCGCCACATGCTGTGGTCGGATGGGGCGTGCCGGTGAAGGCGGTTGCGGTCGAGTACGGGCCAGACACTCCGTCGGCAGCGTCGGTGAATGCCGCGACCGATCGGTTTGCCGGCACGACGATCGAGACCTCGACGGTGTTCGAACCAGGGCAGCCGTTGCCGTCACATGCGACGGCGATCTTCATCACGTGGGTCTGGCCGCGGGCCAGGCCGGCTGGCAATGTGAAGTCGACCTGTGCCCCAGGGAACGATGCCGGCTCCTGGCCCGACTGGCGGCTGATGGTTTTGGTCTGTCCCGCTGCGCTGACGTTGTAGCTCTCGCGCGTGGAAGCGTTGCCCACGGTGGCCCCGGGGTCGTAGACGTAGACCGAAAGGGTCTGCCCTGGCTCGGCCACCAGGAACCGCGGCGTGTAGATGCCTCCGGCACGATTGGCGGGCCTGACCGGAGTGGCGAAGGTCTTGCACGTTACGTCGACGCACACCATCGACACCTGCGGTGTCGGATCTGAGACTGTCACGACCAGCTGGGTTGAACTGGTCTGCTTCTGGCCGCTGTCGTTGGTGTACTCGAGGTGATGCGTCAACACCTGTGTGGGTGACACAGCGCCTCCGGCACGAATGTCGAGCCAGGCGTACCCCCCGGTCTGAAGGGGCCGGTTGAGCCACTCGGTGGCGCTGAACACCCGAGGTATCGAAACGTTGGTCTCGGTGCCGGGGATCTTCTCTGGGCCGAAGCCGTCGTCGAGTGTGAACCACGACTTGACCGAGCCGCCCCTGAGCATGTCGAAGGGCTGGCGCCAAGCCACAGGCACGAACTGATCCTGGTGCTCGGCTCGCGTCGGCACACCCCCGATGCGGTGGTCGACGATTCCGGCGTCGAGCAACACGAGTGGCTGGGAGTCCTCGGCGATCACTCTGGTGGTGCCCTTGACCCTGATCTCGGCGGTGATCGAAGCGTGACCGTAGCCGTCGGTGTCCGGGGCTACGTCTGACTCTCGGATGCGCCACTCGGCAGGCACGTTGATCGAATAGCTGGACGGGCCGATCCGCGTGTGGCGGATCTCCTGGGGAGGCAGCACCAAGCCCGTGCTGGTCTTCATCAGGACCTCGTACACGGCCGGGTCGGACAGGGTGATTCCGAGCCTCATCCAGATCCGTTCGCCATATTCCTGGTAGGCAACGGTGCCACCGTCGGGCCTCGTAACGAACAGGTACGGATCGTCGACGGTTCTGGCCAGCTGTCCGATGTCGAAGCTGGACGGGGGAATGCGGCAGCCGGTCGTGTCAGGCACCGTGGCCCCCGACAGCGAGTCGAGCAGGTTCGAGCCGTTGTCGAACAAGCTGGCGTCGAAGTTCCATCCGATCTGCCACACCTTGCCCTGAGAGTCGAAGGTGTTCTGCTTGTTTATCCAGCCCAGGTGGACCTTGGCGTTGACCGAACCCGACAGCGGGCTCGACATGCCGACCCGAAGGTCGACGTTGACCTCGAGGCATCGCAGCGACAGCTCGTGGGTTGTGGGCGAACCGGTGAAGAACTGCTGAACGTCGCTGTACGCGTCCTGGACATCGCGGAACACCTCGTCGACGCTGGGCAAGCGCACGAACAAAGTCGCTTTGAACGACGGCGGTTGCCCGTTGGTGCCGAATCCGGCCGATGCAGAGATCGTCACCATGTCGCCGGCAGGGTCATCTGCCTCGGCAACTTGGACCATGAACGAGAAGCCCGATGCGGACAGCTCGACAGAACCGGTGGCGGTGGCGAAGCCCGGAATCTCGAGGTCGCCGCTCAGAGCAAACGACGGCGGCGCCGACGTAGACACGTCGAGAGCCAGGGCGGCGTTGCTGACCACGACTGCTCCGAGGTCGACCTCGTTGAGCGCGGCCGATGCTTCGATGCCGTCTTCTCCGAGCTCGAAGCTCATGTGGGCGAAACAGGCACTGTCGGCCAAACACCGCTGGTTCTGCTGCTGAGGTGTCAG
>JAGQSP010000668.1:4212-4404 GCA_020439485.1 Acidimicrobiales bacterium
GAGATACAGATCGGCGGCGATCTTGATACCGGTCTCGAGGCACAGGTTCGGTGCGTCGAGGGTGGACACCGACAGCTCGACGTTGCGCAGCGCGGCGTCGGGAAGTGTCGTTGCGTCGAAGTTGGTGCCCGCGACGCGTGCGCCGAGCGCAACGACGTCGCGAAGGCCGATCACGTCCGCCTGGATGCGCAC
>JAGQSP010000669.1 GCA_020439485.1 Acidimicrobiales bacterium
CCGGTGCCGGGCGTGAACGCCCCGACCGTGGTGCCGCCCATCTTGTGGAAACCGTGGTGGATCACCATCGCAGTGTCGGTGACGGTCGCGGCGGGGAATGTGATCGTGGCACCCGACGCGGTCGAGTAGTCGGCGGTTTCAGCGGCGAGGGTGTATTCGCCGTCGAGCTCGAGGAGGTCCCAGCCGCAGATCACCGATTCGGATGCTGCGATCGTGGGGGCCGGTTCCGCTGGGCCGGCGGTCTTGGCCCAGATGTACTGGTGGATGAAGTCGTTGGCGTTGTGTGGCTGGTCGGCGACGAGGGTCCACCCGGACGGGGTGGAGATCGTGGCGAGGGTCCGGTTGATCGCGGCTCGGAGCACCACGGTGCGGCCTTCGACGGGTGTGGTCGCCCACGCTGTCGCCGAGGTGACTGCGGAGAACCAGCCGGAGTTCGAGGAGGCGATGCCCATCAGATCTCGGCTCCGGCGTAGAACGTCCAGTTGTATGAGCTGTAGGCGTTGCCGAGCGGTCGGCCCCAACGGTTGATGATGTCGACGTACACGGAATCACCCCACACCGAGTAGCCGACCTCGTAGGCGTCGACCTGCATCGTGGTCTTGTCCATGGCGCCGTTCTGTTCGATCTCGGATCGGCCGGTCTCTTCCCAAGCGACCCGCGGGTTGGAGACGTTCACGAACGGGACCATCGCGTCAAGACCGGCTTTGATGCCACGGCCACCGGATGCCCAGCCGAGCAGATCTTCGCTGGTTTGGGAGTTGACGGTGAGACCGAACAGGCAGGAGGTCATGCAGGCGTACATCGTGTAGAACACGCCACGATCTCGGGCCTGTTCAGCGGCCCACAGCCCGTCGGAGCGTTGCAGCCGGGCGATCCGGTCAATGAACCAGGTTGCTTCCTCGACAATGCGGGAGGTGTCGCCGAGCACCGCGGCGGCAGTGGATCGAGATGCTGCACGCCAGATGTCGATGTTGTTCTCGTCGGTGATGGTGCCGGCCTGGTCGAACGGGCGGTGGGTGATGCAGTACTGGTCGAGCCAGTCGAGGATCTGTTGACGCTGTTGGGCTTCCCAGCCGCCGTATCCCCACAGGTGGCCGACCGCTCGGAAGATGCCGGTGTGGCTGTTGTAGATCTCGACGTTGCGCGCCAGGGTGCCGGCGGCTTTGACGGTCGGGTCGAGCGATTTCGACGGGTTGCCGAGATGGTGCCAGAGCAGATCGACCGCTTTCTGAGCGGCGGCGGTGTCGCCGGTCAGATGCCATTCCATCGCTAGAGCGTTCGTAACTTTGGAGAGGTGAAGGCCGACGTCGATGTAGTCGTAGCGTTCGGCGCCGGGTGCGTAGATTTCGCCTCCTGGCAGGTAGGCCGGGTCGGTGGCCCACTGCCGAGGGTTGGTGTCTGTGCCGCCGTTGTCGGTGACCGAAACAAGCCCGGATGCCATTCCGGCGGACACGGCCGAGTCGTGACCCGATTTGTACGACGACCAGGGGGAGGTGCCCATGCGTGCCTTGCAGGTCGCGATCTGTGACGACGACCAGTGCGGGTAGATGCCGCCGGCGGGGTCGGGGATCTCACCGTCGGGTTGGGGGGTGATGACCACCCCACCGGTCCACCGGTCGTTGTAGGGGGCTGCGATGTTGGTGCACCAGGCGCGGGGCACACCGTCGACTTGTCCTTGGAAGAACTCTTCGGTGCGGACCCATTCGGGTGATCCGGCGTTCAGTCCGTCGAGGGTGGCGGTGTCGGGTAGTGGCCCGTCGCCGTAGAACCAGTCGATCCGGTCTGCGACCACGCCGGGAAGGATCGGTGAGGGCACCAGAGGCGGGTCTGTGATGTAGATGTGGGTGCATCCGGCGATCGTTTGACCGTCGAGACGGTTCGCGTCGCCGAGGTCGGCGGATCCGGCGTAAGCGACGGCTAGCACCTGCGGTGTTGTTTCGAGATCTCGGAGCACGATCGAGATCGGGTCGGGGAGAAGAACACCGAACGGGGCGGCCAGCTCGAGGACCAGGGTGACGTCGCCGGCTTCGGCCGCGATCGGTGTGATCGTTACGGTGCGGTCGGTGTTGTCTTCGGCGTCCCAGGCCAGTTCGACAGCACCGATGTCGACGTAGTTCGTTCCCGGTGTGGCTGTTGACGTTGCCGATACCCGCAGCTGTGCTCGAGCTGGGAGAGCGGTGAGTCCGACGCGGGCGACCTGTATTTGGAAAGCGCCGGCGGCTGCGTCGACGAAATCTGGGACGTACGCCCATTCGAGCAGTGACGATTGTTGGGCTGGGACGGTGACAGGGCCGAGTACCAGCAGGTCGGTGCCGGTGCGGCGCACCTCGACGATGTCACCGATCGTTGGCGTGTAGTACGAGAGGCTCGCGATGCCTGGGATCGGCTGGTCTGAGCCCTCTTCGACGATGGTGAGCGGTGACAGGCCGATCACTTTGGCTCTGGACCAGCGTTGCGGCGGCGTGTCTGGGTTGAACATCTCATGCGCCCCTTGGGATGTAGGCCCGGCCGAGCGTGGGGGCGATGTCAGGGAACCTGGAGGTGGTTGAGGTGCCTGTCATCGGTGTGGCGGGGGTGAGCGGAATGGTCAGCGTGTCAACGATGTGCAGTTCGGCGATTCCGAGACGTGACCGGTCGAGACGGATCGTGTCACCGACGTCAACTCTCGGGTCGACCACTGATGTCCACACGGCGGCCTGGTCGTAGCGGAACTGGGCGCCGAGGATGGATTGGGCGAGCCGTTCGGCTTGTTGGGCGGTGGTCACGAACTCGGAGCGGACCACTTTCGGTTTCTTGCCGTAGGCGCCGCCGTAGGCGAGTACACCTGTGTCGATCGTCGCGAACCCTCGAGGCGGGTCGGCTGATTGGGTTGCTGTGCCGATGACAACGACAGCGTTGTACAGGCCTTCTCGGGTCCATTCTTTCTCGGCGGCGAGTAGCTGGCGGCTGTCGGTGAGCTGCCAGGCTTCGTTCTCGGCGAGTGTGGCTTCGGGTTCGAGCCGGAACGTGCCGGTCCGGTCGACGTACAGTTCCATGCCGGCTGCGCGGGCCATGCGCAGGCACCATTCCCACCGGTCGGCGCCGGTGTCGAGCACCACGAGCGGGGTTGTGTCGACGGTGGGAACGAACCGGGTGGTTGCTGACGGGTCGGCGTCGAGGATCAGCGCTTCGATCGCGTCGGAGATTCGTTGACCGGCGATGATCGGCCACGGGTTCTCGAGGCGGGCGTCGATGATCTTCGCTGACCGGTCGTAGCCGGCGATTCTGATGCCGCCGGCGGTTGGGAGGACCGACTCGACCCGGAACACGCCTTGGGTGATGGTTCCGGTGTCGGCGCCGAAGTTCACCCAGCCACGGTCGACACGGATCTCGATGCCGGACGGGAACAGGGTCGAGTCGACTGACGTGGGGATCAGGTCGATGTCGGCGATGGTGAGGTCGAGGGTGCGTCTGATGGCTGCGTCACGGTCGACGGTGACGGTGCCGCCGAGCACTTTCAGCAGGCGGCCGGTTGGGGCGTTACGGTCGACGAGCTCGCAGGTGATGGTGGCTGTGTGGTGTGTGGATGGTCCGGTCATGGCTGCGCGGTGACCACGTTGATGACGTATTCGGTGTCGGCGTTCGCCAGGGCGTCGGACAGGCGGCTGGTGGTCCAGTCGAGCACCGCGCAGGTTGCTTCGATCCCGTCGGGTCCGGCGATCGAGATGAGCGAATCGGCGGCGAGTGCCTGTTCGATCGCGGTGGACATGGTGATCGATGAGGATCGGATCACGATCCGGCCTGATCTGGGGCCGGGGACGTCGTGCACGGTGACTGGGGTGGCCGAGTTGACCGGTTCGAACACGGTTGTGCGGCGGCGGCGTGCGAGCCCGTCGATTCCGCGTGGTGGTACTTCGACGATGAGGCCGAGGTCTGGCTGGTGGACCGGTCGGAGCCAGAACAGGCCGCCGGATGCGACTTGGACAGCGGCGGGTGATGCCGACCAGTCGGACCAGATCGGGTCGCCTTGGTCGGTGTCGCCTGCGCGGGCACGGTAGATGATGTCGGTGTCGAGTGGGCAGCCGTCGTCGTACAGGCTGTAGGACCAGTCGCCGGCGGTTTCGGTCGCTGCTGCTATGTCGGTCCAGGTGGTGCCGGCGTCGGCTGAGCGTTGCACCCAGAGCCGTTCAGCGCCTGCGGGTTGGGTGATGGTGAGTCCGCAGCGGGCGTTCGCGTCGTCAGGGGTGACGGCGCTGATACCGGGTGCTGATGGGGCGGTGCCGGTGATTTCGAACTCGACGTACACCCAGTCGGATGGCTGTTCCCAGCCGTTGCCGCCTTCGTAGAGGCGCAGGAACGCACGGTAGGTGCCCAAAGGGAGCACGTCTGGTGTGGCCCAGCCTCGGGCGTTGGTGGTCTGTTTGCCCGAGTCGGCTACGGGGGTGTCGCCGGTGGTGTCAGGGTCGGTGACGAGACTTCCCGCGAAGATCTGGACTTCCCATCCGGTTTGGGTGAATCCGTTGCGTGGGTAGAACCGCCAGCCGACGGTGGGGCGCTGCACCGCACCGTTGATCGGGTCCATCTGCGGGTACGGGGGTGTGGCGTAGACGGCGTCGATGTTGATGGCGTGGACTTTGAGGGTGCCTGAGCGGACATCGGTGGCTGTGAGCCGTAGTTCGAGCAGGTCGGGGTCTGGTGGGGTGGGGAACTCGCCGACCTCAACGAGCCGGGTTTGTACCGTTTCGAATGTGGTGAATGGGGGCCCGAACTCGGATTGGAGTGACAGCCACGGGTCGCTGGTCTGGTCGTGGCGCAGTGACAGGGTGTACACGTCGGCTTGGGCGGGGTTGGCTTGGGCCATGTCGAGCAGGACCCGGTAGCCGATGAGCGCAGCGTCGGCGGGTGGTGTGGTCGCGGCGGTGAACCCGGTGAACGAGATGTTGTCGCCTGGGCGGGTGGCTTCGTAGGTGCCTGGGTCGTACGATCCGGCCCAGACGACATCGGTTGCTGTGATTTGGATCCAGTCGTCGTCTGGGGCGACTCCGACGTCGTTGAGGTAGTCGGCGCCGTCGGGTGCTCCTGACGCGGCGAGAGGCGCGAGGGTTGCGCCGTCCGCGGTGAAGAACCAGCCGCCGTTGGTGGCGAGCATGTCGAAAGGTTCGGCGTAGCGGACCGGGGTCGACATCAGCGTCTCCTGCCTGCGGTGGTGGCGAGGTGGCGGCGGCGTTCGTCACGATCGTTCACTACGTGCACACGGGATTCGATCTCGCGGCCGTCGATCGAGACAGACACGACCGGTGCGGCCATCGCTGCGGTCAGCTGGTCGATCATCTGGCGGGTATCGCCGGTCGAGTGGACACGCGACCCTGAGCCGAGGTTCACGAGCTCGGGGCCGAACTCGCCGACCAGCGC
>JAGQSP010000670.1 GCA_020439485.1 Acidimicrobiales bacterium
AACAGGGCTCGTATGAGCGTGCGGCAGGGATCGTCGAGCTGTTCGACAGCGCGGTGTACGTCCAGACGGGTGGCCACGACCGCGATCTCGTCGGGGGCGATGTCGTGGTTCGACTCACTGGTGGTCAGAACCTCGAGGCGCCGACTGTTGCGGAACCTCCACGATGTTCGCCGCGCTACCACCGCCAGCCAGGCGTCTATGCGGTCGACCTCGCGGAGCTGGTCGAGCTGGCGAAGCAGAGCCACGAACACCGACTGGGTGACGTCTGCTGCTTCCTCGGCCGACAGCCCTTCGCACCTGGCGATCGAGAACACCAGTCGCTCGTGCTTCGCGACCAGCTCACACCAAGCTTCCTCGTCGCCGGCACGGCAGGCGTCGACCAGCTGCTGAGTCGTCTTTTGTAGCGCTTCAGGCCGGTTGGGCATGGAGCAAGTGCACCACGCAGAGTGAACAATATCAAGAAAAAGTGCTCAACTGCCTACGGAGAGTGGCCGACGGCCCGGTTCCCTAGGGCTGCGATGTGGGGACGTCGGGTCGCTCGCAGCGGCCATTCAGCACCGCCACCGCGTCGTCTGGCAACTCGCCGGTCTGCTCGTACTGGTCGGTCAACTGTTCGATCGGCACGCTGAGGCCCTCGTTGGCCTCCTGGTCGATCAACACCAGGAACTGACACAGGCACTCGGCCGTGATTCCGCCGTCGGCGGTGCACCGGTCGGTATATCGGCTGGCCAGCGCCAGGGCGTCGCCTTCGAGAGCGGCGGCTGCATCGGTGGTGCTGGAAGCGACGGGCTCTGTCGACGAAGGTGACGTCGGCTCGGTCGTTGGCGTGGTCGAGGTGGTCGTGGCCGCGTTCTGGTCGTCGTCTCCTCCGGCCAACAGTCCGAAATACACGCCGGCGGCGATTGCGAGGGCCACCAACGCCGCACCGGCACCGATCAGCACCTTCTTCGGGCCGGCCGAGGCCAGCACGTCACCCAGGTCTTCTGGCTCGGCCTTGGCCGACTTGGACAATCTCAGAGGCCTGGGCGTGGGGCGGTTGGGGTCGTCGGGGGAGTCTGGCCTGATCGCCGGTCGCTGCTCGGCGACGCCAGGTGGGGGAGCGGACGGCTCGGCCGGGAATGGCGGGATCGACTTTGGGGCGATGGTGGCCATTCGGTCGGGTTCGTCGACGGCAGCCTTGGCCTCGACTTCGGGTGCCTGAGCCGGAGACGAGTAGGCCTCGACCTCGTCCTTCTTGGAGCCAGATGTTGGCTCCGAATCGATCTGTGTACCTGCGCGCATGTGGTCTCTGACCGCAGGCATGGACGTCGTGGGCGGACGCATAGCGGGCGGTTGGTCGCTGGGTCGGGCCAGGATCTCGGCGATCGGTCCCCAAGCCCGGAATCCGATACCCGTGTGATTCAGCCAGCGAAAACCGAACACCTTGTTGGCAGCGCGGGCGATGGCCTCGCCCAGCGCGCCACCGGAGCGGAACCGATCGGCCGGATCCTTCTCCAGGCACCGCATGACCACATCGGCGATCTCGGCCGGAACCTGGGGTGCGACCTCGCTGAGCGGTGGGGGAGGTTCGCTGACGTGCTTCAGCAGCATCGCCATGGGGTCGGGGGCGTCGGGAAACGGCAGCCGGCCGGACAATGCCTCGTACAGCAGAACGCCTGCGCTGTAGACGTCGGACTCGGGTGTGAGCTTGGTTCCCCTCGCCTGTTCCGGAGACATGTAGGCGGGCGTGCCGACGACCTCGCCGGCCGCCGTTCTGGCGCGTCCCAGGTCGAGCGCCTTGGCCACGCCGAAATCGCCAAGGCACGGCGTCATGTCGTCGGTGAACAGCAGGTTCTCGGGTTTGACGTCGCGGTGAACGACCTCGCGCTCGTGGGCGGCCTCCAAAGCGGCGCACAGTCCCAGGGCAATCGCGCAGACCTCGTCGCTCATGAGGCCCTGGGCCGTGAACCGCTCCCACAGGGTTCCGCCGCCCAGACGGTCCATGACGATGAGCCAGAGTCCCTCGTGCTCGATCAGGTCGTAGACCTTCACGATGTGAGGATGGTCGAGCATTGCGCCCAGTCGGGCCTCTTCGCGGAATCGGTCGCGCGTGACCTCGTCAACCCCGAACGCACGGGGCAGAACCTTCACCGCCACGTGGCGCTGAAGCGATGGGTGGTAGGCCCTGTAGACGATGCCCCAGCCGCCTCGTCCTATCTCCTCACCGAGTTCGTAGTTGGGCAAAGCTGCGGCGATCAGCTGCTGGTCCATTGGCGCCACTGTGCCACACGCTCCTCTTTCGCTGGCCCGGGTGCGGGGCCGGGGCCTCGTACACGACGGATCTGGCTTGCATCGGTTACACAATGCTGACGGCAGACTTGATGTTCGGTGTAACCATCGGCGGCTGGGTGCGTCTAGTCAAATGCGAGCCGACCGGAGAGGGGCCTCATGGAAACCGAACAGTCTGCGGCGTCTCGTCTGCTGGCCAAGCTCTCCCGGTTCGTAGCGACTCTCGACGATGACGAGCGCGAGATGCTGGCGGCGTTGCTGGCGCCAGGGGTGGCAAAGGTGTGGCAGGAAGAAGCCGAGGTCGAAGGCTTCGCCGTCGACTGGATGCCATCGTCCATGCCAGAGGCGCTCGAGGTCGCCGTCCGCGACAGGCATCTGCGAATCGAAGGACTCTAGAAGCGGCTCAGCCGCCCATTTGCCTTTGCATCTCCAGAGCGGTCTGCAGGCGGCGGCGGGCCCGATGCACCACGACCTTCGCGTTGTTGGGGCTGATGCCCAGGGCGGTTGCAACCTCGGCAGGCCCAAACCCCAGGTGCACGACCAGGTCCAGCGCGGTGGCGTCGCGGGGTGACAGGGTCGCCAGGGCCGCGTTCAACTGTCTTGCCGTGTCGGCCAGCTCGACATAGTCAAATGCTTCGGGCTCCAGGGCTTCGGGTTCGTTCTCGGGCTCGAGGGGTTCCCAACGGCGCCTGCTGCGGCTGCGCCCGAGATCGCGGGCGGTGTTGCGGGCGATCTGCAACAGCCATGGTCGAAACCTGGAGCTGTCCCTCAGCGACTCGAGGCTTCGCAGCGCCCTCAGGAAGGTCTCCTGAACACAGTCGAGCTGGGCTTCGGGCTCGTTGATCCAGTCGGCGATGGCAACCC
>JAGQSP010000671.1 GCA_020439485.1 Acidimicrobiales bacterium
GCGGGAGTCTTGGCGTGCCCACATCTGGGTCGGCTCGCCGTGGAGGAGTCGGATCGAGGCTGTGGGTCGATACATGGCCTGCTGCACAACATCTTTCCCTTCACTACGCGTCATCTTCCCCTTCACTACGCGTCGCGATCCTTCCGCGCTGGTAATCAGATTCCTGCACCGATGTGACCCTGGGAGGAGAGGAAGGTGAGGGCCCCCTCTCATGAACGACTCGCCTGTGAGCTATACAGTCCGGCGCGATCCGTAGGACGGAATCGGCAGCCCTGAGCTAACCGGGGCTAGGATCGCCCGTCGGGTGGCCGGCAACAGGGCGGACGGTGAGTATGCAGGCAAGCCACTTCAGTGTGGTTGGTCTCGGGCTCAGTGTTGCCCTGGCAGTGCTGGCCGGCGCGGCTACCTGGGTGGCCCGTCGGCCACAGTTGCGAGGCTGGCCCGACCTGGCGGTGATTGGCCGGCTACGACGATGGGGGTCGGCCAATTTCGGCGAATTGATGTCCACGGCCCGCGACCGGCTGGGGCGCGACTGGTCCGCGGCGGTGGCCCTGATGGCCGGACTGGTGGCCGTGATGGTGTTCGCGGTCGGGTTCACCGCCCTGCTCGACGATGCCCTCGAAGGTGACGGCCTCGCCCGGATCGACGAACCAGCGGCCCGATGGCTCGCCACGCACCGCGAAGGATGGTTGAACGCCAGCCTTACTCTGATCACCCACCTGGGCGACGCCCCTACCCAGGCCCTGTGGCTGACCCTCGTCTGCGCAGTCGCGGCGTGGCGGGCACGCTCGTGGCTGCCGGTCGTCCTGGGCCTCGTGGGAGGCGTCGGTGTCGCCGTCATCATCGTGACCGCCAAGACCTTGGTGGGCCGGCAACGCCCCGATCCGCCGTTCGCTCTGGTCAACAGCCACGGCTTCTCGTTCCCCTCCGGACACGCCGCGGGGGCCGCTGCCGTCGGCCTGCTCAGCGCCTGGATGCTATGCCGATGGGTAGTACGCCCGTGGGCCGGCCAGGTCGCGGTCTGGGCGCTGACTCTCGCCGTCGTCGGCCTCATCGGGTTCTCCCGCCTCTATCTGGGCGTCCACTTCGTCACCGACGTGCTGGCCGGCTGGCTGCTCGGCGCGGCGTGGGCCGGCGCCGTCGTCAACGTGACGGCGTGGTGGTACCGCCCCCCACCCATCAGACCCCTCAGGAATTGACCACCCGTCGACTCGCCGAGGACGCCGACACTTCACGCCAATGCCAGTTGAACATCCAGTCGATCGCGATCAACCACTAACCGCGGCTGCTAATTTCAGGCCTGTGCTGCCACTGAGCGCCATGGACGCCTCCGATGTCGCCGCGGTTTTCACCGATGTCGACGACACCCTGACCTGGCGCGGGGCCCTTGTCCCCGAGGCCTATGACGCCATCGTCCGCCTTACTCGGGCCGGCGTACCGGTGGGGTTGGCCACTGGGCGCGCCGGCGGCTTCGCCGAGGTTCTGTCGGTGCTGTGGCCGGTCACCTTCGCCATCGCCGAGAACGGCGGCTACGCGGTGCTGCATGACGGCCAGACCCGGTTCTGGGACTCGCCCGAGGACCGCGCTGTTCAACGAGCCAGGCTCGAAGGCCTGGTCGCGGAGGCCGCCGGCGAACTGCCCCACGTGAAGCTCGCGATGGACGCCAACCTGCGGCGGGTCGATGTCGCGTGGGATCTGCACGAGCAGTGCGATGTGAGCCCCGAGGACACCGCGAAACTGGCGGACCTGTGCCGGCGCAACGGAGCTCAGGTGTTGACGTCAAGCATCCACCTGCACGCTTTCCACGGCGATCATGACAAGGCGGCCATGATCCTGCGCCTGGCCGACGAACTGCTGGGCCTCACCGAGGACGAGGCGCGAAACCGCTGCGTGTTCGTCGGTGACTCGCCCAA
>JAGQSP010000672.1:0-2724 GCA_020439485.1 Acidimicrobiales bacterium
GTCGTGCGAGTCGACGTCCACACGACCGCGGCAATCGAGGCGTTCGGTCGAGATCATGACCTGCAGGTGATGGAGGTCCTGGTCGAAAGCCGCGGGATTGCCGTCTTTTCTGCAGCCAACCCCAAGGACCTCGAGAAAGACGGCCGCGTGCTGTGGGCCGAGCCCCTGGACATGGGCCAACTCGACGACGACGGGTTTCACGCGTGGGTTCAGGAGTTGGGGCTCGACGCCGACCGACTCGACCAGGCCGACGACGATGGTTTCCATGCGTGGGACGACGACCACCCCGGTGCGATCGCCGACGCCGAGTGCTGGGTGCGCTTCGACGGTCCCTCGGCCCAGATCCAGTGGATGGCGGTAGACGGGGCCAAGAAGTACGCCGTGTGGGCCGACGGCAGGTGGCTGGGCCGCACCAAGGCGACGTCGTGGAACGACGGCCAGGCCACCGACGGCGCCCTGTACCAGGTGCGCCCGATCTTCCATGGTGGCGTCAAGGGCGACAGGCTCGACTGTGTGCCAGATGCGGGTGACGCGGCCCACCTGGGCGATGGCCTCGAACAGCTGAACCTGGAATCGGCCCACCGCATATCCGACGGCTCGGGCACGGTCGTTGCCATCCTCGACACCGGCGTCGACCCCGCCGACCCTAGGCTGGCCGGCGTGTTGATCGACGGCTGGGACTTCGTCGACGACGACGCCAGCCCTCGCGACACGGGCAACGGTGTCGACGACGACGGCGACGGCCACATCGACGAAAGCGTCGGACACGGCACCCACGTTGCGGGCATCGTCAACCAGCTAGCACCCGGAGCCAAGATCCTCGCCTATCGGGTGCTCGACGGCGACGGTCGAGGCAACTTCTACGCCGTTGCCGAGGCGATCGACGACGCAGTGGCCGCCGGCGCCGACGTCATCAACCTCAGCTTCGGGGGAACCAAGATCAAGTCGGATCGTTTCAAGCAGGCACTTCAACGCGCCGAGCAGGCGGGCGTGGTCGTCATCGCTGCCGCCGGCAACGACGGCGTCGACAAGAAGCAGTTCCCAGCTTCCGAAGGAGGCGTGCTGGGCGTGACCGCCTGGGATCCCGAGGCCGACGCCCTCGCCGGGTTCGCCAACTTCGGCAAGTGGGTCGACGTGGCCGCGCCGGGTGTCAGGGTCGGCAGCGTGTTGCCCAACGGCCGAGTTGCGGCATGGAGCGGCAGTTCGATGGCCGCGCCGATAGTCACCGGCCAGGCGGCTTTGATCATCGCCCTCGATCCCGGTATCGCTCCCAAAGACGTCGAGAAGGCGATCAGGGACACCTGCCGCAAACTCGACAAGAAGGTCAAGAACAAACCCGAGAAGGGGGTCATCGACCTGCTGGCCAGCGTCGACCGGTTCGCCCGCTGAACCTGAGCCACCACCTGGGGCCGGAGGAAATCACTCGATTTCTTCCGGCCTTTCGTATTTCGGGCACCTCGGTTTCGCACTTGTACAGCGTGGCCATGCGTCACGCAGTCATGAGGGACGAAACGAGGAAGCCATGAAGTCCAAGACAGCAAGGGGAGTCTTGAAGCGACTCCTGACAACGATGCTCACTGCGGTGGTGATCGCAGCGGGTTTAGCCGTCGCCCAGCCGGCGCAGGCCAAGAAGGGCGACAAGACGATCCAATACACGTTCAACTTCGTCAACGGCACGACCATCAGCGGTACGGCCTCGGACAACACGGTCTTCTTGGCCGGAGCGGGTGGGTCGAGCGTCGACAACCCCACCGGTATGGATGTGCACGTGTCGTGCTCGGACGACTTCCCGGGTGGATGGGGCGAAAAGGACGGTCCGGTCCAAGGCGTCGACACCGCCTGGCAGATCGCCAGCTACAGCATCGCCAAGATGAAGGGCGACAAGGTCGACAAGACCTGCGGCGATGCGTTCACGCCCCCGGTTCCAGAGCCGGTGGCCGATCCGCCTGCGATCGACATCGAGAAGTACGTGAACGGCGACGATGCCGACCAGCCCAAGGGACCCCAAATCGCCATCGGCTCACCGGCGCGGTTCACCTACCGGGTTCAGAACACCGGCGGGGTCGCCCTGCAGAACGTAAACGTGACCGACTCGATTCTGGGCAATGTCGAGTGTCCGAAGACGACGCTGGCTGTTGACGAGATCATGTGGTGCAGCCCCCGCCAGGTCCAGGTGGACAACGCCGGCCAGTTCCAGAACTCGGCCGATGTCACCGCAGTGGCCCGGGTGACGGTGGGCAATCCTCCCGTCATCGACAAGGGTTATGGCTATTCGTTCACATTCGTGAACGGGGTCACCATCAGCGGCACCAACTCCAAGAACACGGTGTTCGTGCCCAATGCGGGCGGCACCAGCATCCAGAACCCCACCGGCATGGAGATGCACATCTCGTGCTCCGATGACTTCCCCGGTGGCTGGGGCGAAAAGGACGGACCGGTTCGAGGCGTCGACACCGCCTGGCAGATCGCCAGCTACACGATCAACAAGTACAAGAACGGCAAGGTCGACAAGACCTGCGGTCAGACCTTCGTCGAGGTCGAGCGTCCCGTCAGCGACACCGACCCGGTCAACTACTTCGCCAAGACCGCCCCCGAGCCTCCTCAGCCCCCGGTCGATGTCTGTGACCTCGACGTGGTCAACGGCACCCCGGTGCTGAGCTGGAACGAGGTCGACGGTGCGGCCAAGTACGCCATCTGGCGCAACGGCCAGTGGATCGGCCAGAC
>JAGQSP010000672.1:2850-3021 GCA_020439485.1 Acidimicrobiales bacterium
ACGCCCCCGACCTTCAGCTGCGAGCTGAGCACCAAGAACGGCGCTCCGATGCTGTCGTGGAACCAGGTCGATGATGCCAAGCGCTATGCCATCTGGCGAAATGGCGAGTGGGTCGACCAGACCAAGGCACTGTCGTTCGTGGACACTGGCGCCGACACCTACGGCACGCTC
>JAGQSP010000673.1 GCA_020439485.1 Acidimicrobiales bacterium
CTCAAGGCCGACCTGAGCCGTCTCGAGACCGGCGGCACGGTGATCGTCAACGAGGACGCCTTCGACGAGCGCAACCTCGACAAGGCCGGCTACGACGCCAACCCTCTCGAAGATGGCACCCTCAACGGCTATCGCGTCATCAAGGTTCCCATGTCGTCGCTGACGCGTGACGCGTGCGAACCCTTCGGCGTCAAGCCCCGCGATGCCGAGCGCTCGAAGAACTTCTTCGCTCTGGGTCTGGTGTCGTTCATGTACACCCGTCCGGTTCAGCCGACTCTCGACTGGATCGAGGAGAAGTTCGCAGGCCGCGAACAGGTCGTTCAGGCCAACTCTGCTGCACTGAAGGCCGGCTTCCACTTCGGTGAGACCACCGAGCAGGTCGGCCATCGCTACGAGGTCAAGCCGGCCTCGCTGCCTGCGGGTGAATACACCAGCATCACGGGCAACACCGCCCTCGCCTGGGGCCTCGTCGCTGCAGGGCAGCTGGCCAAGCTGCCGGTCACCCTGGGTTCGTATCCGATCACCCCTGCCTCTGACATCCTTCACGAGCTGTCCAAGCACAAGCACTTCGGCGTGCGCACCGTGCAGGCCGAAGACGAGATCGCCGCCGTCGGCATGGCTCTTGGCGCCGCGTTCGCCGGTCACCTCGGCATCACCACCACCAGCGGTCCGGGCGTGGCCCTCAAGAGCGAGACGATCTCGTTGGCGGTATCGATCGAACTGCCGTTGCTGATCATCGACATCCAGCGTGGTGGTCCTTCGACGGGCTTGCCCACCAAGACCGAGGCCGCCGACCTGAACCTGGCGCTCTACGGTCGCCATGGTGAGGCTCCGCTGCCGATCGTCGCCAGCTACAGCCCCGCCCAGTGCTTCCACGCAGCCATCGAAGCAGCCCGCATTGCGCTGAAGTACCGCACCCCGGTCATCTTGTTGTCCGATGGTTACCTGGCCAACGGGTCCGAGCCGTGGCGCATCCCCAACACCGCCGAGCTGCCCGACATCTCGGTGCCATACACCACCGACTTCAACGGGACCGACGAAGACGGCAACCCGGTGTTCTTGCCCTACCTGCGCGACGAGGACACCCTCGCCCGCCCGTGGGCAATCCCGGGTACACCGGGCCTGATGCACCGAGTCGGCGGCCTCGAGAAGGCCGACAAGACCGGAAACGTCAACTACACTCCAGAGAACCATCAGCTGATGGGCGACCTGCGCCAGGCCAAGATCGACCGCATTGCGGCCGACTACCCCGAGCTCGAGGTCAAGGGCGACGTCGACGCCGACATGTGCATGCTGACCTGGGGCTCGACCTGGGCGGCCACTCACTCTGCGGTCGAGCGTCAGAGGCGGGCCGGCCACAAGTTGGCCTGGATCCATCTCGAGCATCTCAACCCACTGCCCAACGACTTGGGCGACAAGTTGCGTCGCTACGACAAGATCCTGGTTCCCGAGCTGAACAAGGGTCAGCTGTGCAATCTGGTCCGCTCGAAGTACCTGGTCGACGCCCGCTCGATCAGCAAGGTTGCGGGCCTTCCGTTCCGAATCCAAGAAATCGAAGACGCGATCGTTGCTGCTAGGAGCGCATCATGAGCGACACCCCCGTCACCCTGACCACCAAGAAGGACTGGGCGAGCGACCAGGAAGTGCGCTGGTGCCCCGGCTGCG
>JAGQSP010000674.1 GCA_020439485.1 Acidimicrobiales bacterium
CGGCGCCGGCCCTCGGGGCCCTACATCACCCCCGCTGGTGCGAATCGGTATGCGCACGCTGCGATATGCGCCGCGCTCTGGGTGCTCGATCTCAGGGAACAGTCCGATGGCCTCGGCCTGGGCGTCGTTGGCCACCTCGTCCAGCGACAGCACTGGCCCCCACACGATCCGGTGTTGGTCGAAGATGTCTCCCCACTCGTCGCGCGACCTGGTTGCGAACTGCTGGTCAAGCAACGAGATGACCAACTCCATGTTGTCGAAGCGCTTCTTGATGGTGTCGAAGCGGGGATCCTCGGCCAGGTCGTCGAGACCCATGGCCCTGCAAAGACGACCCCAAGACTCGGGCCGGGGTTCGTTAAGCACGATCCACTTGCCGTCACCGCACGGGAACCTGTTTGCGGTGGCTCCGATCTGCTGGGTGCGGGTGCGCCTGCGGACAGGGGCCCTGTCGACCGCAGTGACCCCGAAGTCTGTGGCCTGGGTCCACACTGCCGTTTCGTACAGCGAGGTCTCGACCGCCTCGCCCTTGCCCGTCTTCTCGGCCACCCGCAGAGCCGACAAGATGGCCACCACCAGCGACAGCCCGGTCGTGTAGTCGCCCTGTGCCGGGCGGGCCATCTGAACAAGGCCGTCGTCGCCCTCGCGCAACATGTCGTATATCCCAGACCTTCCGAAGAACGCCGTGACGTCATAGCCGGGCCGCCACGCCTCTGGTCCGTCGGTGCCGTAACCGGTCAGGGTGGCGTGTACCAGGCGGGGGTTGACCTGCTGCAGGGCTTCTGGGGTCAGCCCGAAGCGCTCCTGGCGAGGCCGCAAGAGGTTGCACATGAACACGTCCGCGTCGGCGCAAAGCCGTCTGACCACCGCCGCGCCCTCGTCGGTGTCGAGAGCGACCGAGATAGACCGCTTGCCCCGGTTTGCCACGTCGAACCCGAAGTCGTAGCCCGCGAGTTTGCCGGTGACCTTGGCCGGACGACCCATGTTGCGCATCGGGTCGCCGTTCAGCGGCTCGACCTTGACGACATCTGCGCCAAGGTCGGCCAGGATGGCCCCAGCGCTGGGCGCGGCCATCCAGCTGTCGATCTCGATCACCTTCACACCTTCGAGCGGCGACATGGGCTCTCCATCCTGGCTTTGTTCAGACCGCTCCATTGTCGCCGCTCGGGCTCCTTTGTGTTCAACTGAACCGATGACGTTCTTCGACGACCTACCCCCGTTCGAGCACATCCAAGTAATGGCGGCCGACGACCACATAGCGGTCGTCACGCTGAACCGGCCCGAGCGCCTGAACGCCATGACGGCGGGTCTCATAGAGGACATGACCCAGCTGGTTCGACTGGTCGATCTCGACCGCGACCTGCGAGCGGTCGTCGTCACCGGCGCCGGACGTGGGTTCTGTGCCGGCCTGGACCTTCAGGGCGACAACAGCCACCCGCCGGGCTCACAAGGCACCCGGCCCACCGTCCACGGGTTCATGGTTCAGGACCACATCGCAACGCTGAACGAGGCGATTCACCGATCGCGAAAGCCCTGGATCGCGGCGGTGAACGGACCGTGCGTTGGTGGCGGCTTTGCGCTGGCACTGGCCTGCGATATCCGCTTTGCGGCCCGCTCCGCGACCTTCGGCGCTGTGTTCATCAAGATCGGCGTGTCGAACTGCGACATGGGAACCAGCTATTTCCTGCCCAGGCTGGTGGGCGCGTCTCGATCGGCAGAGCTGTTGTTGACCGGTCGCATCTTCGACAGCTCCGAGGCCGCCGATCTGGGCCTGGTGATCGACGTTGTCGACGACGGCGAGGTGGTGCAGAGAGCTGTCGCAACGGCCAGGGCGATAGCCGAGAACTCGGCGTTCGCCACGTGGATGACCAAGGAGACGATGTGGCAGACGCTCGACGCTCCGTCGCTGCGTCACGCCATAGACCTCGAGAACCGCACCCAGATCATGTGCAGCGGCACAGGCGACACCGCCGAGGCTCGCCGGGCTTTCGTCGAGAAGCGCCCGCCGCATTGGCCCGGTCTTTGAGGGTCAGGCTTCGACCCTCACGATGGCCCAGCCCACCAAGGCATCTGCAGCCGAAGCATCGACGATCTCGACCGACACGGTGGCACCGGCAGAGTCGCTGCGCACCGTGCGGCACCTGCCAACCGC
>JAGQSP010000675.1 GCA_020439485.1 Acidimicrobiales bacterium
TGGCTCCGGGATATATCCCGTCGTCTTGCAGCAGGACTCCGGCAAGCCCGGCGTCGAGCGCAGCGGTGGGACCGAGACCTGCGATCCGCACCTCGCCGCCCGACGGCACGCGATAGCCCTCGATGGCCTCTACGGTGCTGGTCTTGCCGGCACCGTTGGCTCCCGCCAACACGACGATCTCGCCAGGGTTGACCTCGAGATCCACTCCATCGACAGCAACGAGGTCGCCATAACGAATGGTCAGGCCGTGGACGGAGACAATCGACACCGGGCCCAAAGCTACTGCGTCGGGCGGCATGCGGTTGCGTGATGCGAATACGGGTCGTGGAGACCGTCCCGGCCACCTACCATCTTCAACCGTGATCGATCTCAATCTCCTACGCAACGACGCCCAGTACCGTCAGGGGGCGATCGCGAAGGGTGCCGACGACGCCAGCCTCGATGCGCTGTTGGCAGCCGACGACCAAAGGCGCGACCACCTGACCCGCACCGAGGAGCTGAGGGCAGCCTCGAACGCGGCAAGTAAGGAGATCGGATCGTCGCCCCCCGATGAGCGTCCGGCCAAGATCGAGGCCGCGTCGCAGATCAAGGCCCAGTTGGCTGCCGCCGAGGACGAACTCCGCCAAGCCGAGTCGGTTGTAGGCGGTCTCATCGTCACGATTCCCAACCCAGCCCACGTCAGCGTTCCCTCCGGCGGGGAGGACGACTACGAGGTGCTCCGTACCATCGGCGAACCCACCCCAGCGCCGGCCATGGACCACGCCGCGATTGGCGAGGCGCTGGGCCTGGTCGACAGCGAGCGTGCCGTACGCAACAGCGGCAGCCGGTTTGCCTATCTGATGGGAGCGGCGGTGCGACTCGAGTTCGCACTGGTGCAGTGGACACTGGACAAGTTGCTGGCGCACCAGTTCATTCCGGTGGTACCGCCCGTGCTGGTCCGCGAAGACATGATGGTCGACGCCGGCTTCTTTCCCACCGACCGCAATCAGGTCTACGAGATCGCCGGCGACGATCTGTTCCTGATCGGCACCAGCGAGGTCGCTTTGGCCGGCCTTCACCGTGGCGAGAGGCTCGACGCCGAGCAGCTGCCGCTGCGCTATGCCGGGTTCTCGTCGTGCTTCCGGCGTGAGGCCGGAACCTACGGCAAGGACACCAAGGGAATCTTTCGGGTTCACCAATTCGACAAGGTCGAGATGTTCTCGTACGCCCATCCCGATACCTCGTGGGACGAGCTCGAGCAGATCCGAACCCTCCAAGAGGAGATCGTCGCCGAACTCGGCATGCCATATCGGGTCATCAATGTGGCTGCAGGAGATCTGGGAGCAGCGGCGGCCAAGAAATACGACCTCGAGATCTGGTTGCCTTCAGAGGGTCGCTATCGCGAGATCACGTCGTGTTCGAACTACACCGACTACTCGGCGCGACGCATGCGCACCCGCTACAAGGGTGAAGACGGCAAGTCAGACCTCGTGCACACACTCAACGGCACTGCCTGTGCAATCTCTCGCATGCTGGTGTTCTTGTTCGAGAATGCCCAGGTCGACGGGGTCATCGTCGTTCCGGAGGTTCTGAGGCCCTACTGCGGTCTAGAGGTCATCGAGGCACCCTGAGCCCGACTGGCCCCTCAGGCCAATGAGATGCCCGCCAGGGCTGCGCCGACGCCACCAACTGCGGTGACCACCAAGTAAGCCACCCCCGCCCGCCGGTCGCCCTCGGCAAGCGCGGCGACCTCGTCGGCAACCGTCGACACCGACGTCAACGACCCAAGCCCGGCAATGGTGACGACCACGGCAGAACCACCGGTCAAGCCGTGGAACAGCCCGGCCAGAAATGCGCCACTCAGGTTGACCAACAGCGTTCCCACCGGCCACCGCCCATTCATCGTGTTGGTCACCAGGAACCTTGCGGCGGCGCCGACGACCGCAGCCAGCACGAACCCGAGGGCCGTCATGGCTTGAGCATCCCGAGCCGCCGACCACTGACATAGCCAAGACCCGACGCAAGAACGACCGCAAACAGCAGCAGCGTTGCCGAAGCCGCACGACCCTGGTCGAACCGCCCTGCGACTGCGACCGCAGCGCTGGACAAGGTGGTGAGCCCCCCGCAAAACCCTGTGGCCACCACCAGCCGAGTGGCCGCTTGGGGTTTGCGGGCAGCCACCCAGCCGATGACGACGCACCCGAGCGCGTTCACCAACACCAAGGCACCATTCGCCGCCAACACCTCGCCGGCCAACCATCGACAGCCTCCGCCCGCCACCGCGCCCGCCCCAAC
>JAGQSP010000676.1 GCA_020439485.1 Acidimicrobiales bacterium
GCGCCATCGTGGGCCACTATCAGCGAGCCGTCGACGTCTACGTCGGCCACGTCGTTGACCAGCACGGCAAGCCGGTTGGCGCCCGCAAGACCAGCAGAAAGCGTCTGGTTGATCAGGGTGGTCTTGCCCGAGCCCAGCCAGCCGGCGACAACCGTCATGGGCACCGGCTCGGGCGCGGCGTCTGCCGTCACCCGCTGACCACCCTGCCCCCTACGACGGTTGCGACAACGTCGATTCCGCCGACGTTGGCGGCCCCGACCTCGAACGGATCGGCTGCCAGCACGGTCATGTCGGCGAACTTGCCCGAGGCGACGCTGCCGATGAGGCTGTCGAGACCCAGTTGGGCCGCGGCTTCGATGGTGACGGCCTCCAGCGCTTCTTGCGTGGTGAGGCATTCGCTGGGGCCAAGTACCAGCCCGCCACGGGTGGTGCGGGTTGCCATGTTGGTCACCGCTTGAAGTGGGTCGATGGGCCCCATCGGAAAGTCCGAGTGCACGGCCACCGACATTCCCGCCCGGCGCGCCGACCCCACTCGGGTGATGGCGCTGGCGCGCTCGAAGCCCAACCAGCGGTCGACGAACGCGTCGCCGAACATCTGAAGGAAGTACCCGTTGGCCTGAATCGACACGCCCAGTGCCGCGGCGCGCCTGACCTGGGCCTGGGTCGAAATGCCGAAGTGGTGCAGCACGGTTCTATGGTCGAAGCGCGGCCGCTCGCGGAGCAGAGCGTCGACGGCATCCAGGCACGAGTCGACCCCAGCGTCGCCGTTGGTGTGGATGTTGATCTGGTAGTCGGCGTTCCACCAGGGCCTGGCCATCTTGGTGAGCTGTTCGGGCGTGGAAATCCAGGCCCCCTCGTGACCATCGATGTATCCCGGCGAACCGAGCTGCATGAGCTGTGCGATGAACGAGCCGTCGCTGAAGAACTTCGCAGCGCGCAGGAACTTGACCGCATTGGTCTCGCGCTCGGCGGCATGTTCTTCGAGGCGATCCATCAGGCCCTCACCGAAGGCGCCACGAGCACGTGGGATGTTGGCCATCAGCCACACCCTGACGTCGGGCTCGGACGAGCCGAAGACGTCGTCGATGGTGTCGAGCTCGAGGTCGAAGTCGACTATCCCGTAGCCCGCATCCGCGATGGTGGTCACCCCTCGATCGATGCAGAGCTGGGCAACCTCGCGCACGCCCTGCTGAAAGCGGCCCCCGCCCACCAGGTGGGGCACCAGCGTCCGCAAGCCCCAAACCATGCCCGACTCGTAGAGCCGACCGGTGTCGGTGTCGATGTGAGGGTCCCACTTGGCACCCTCGAACGCGTCGAGCCATTCCAGCGCACTGGTGTTGCACCTGAGTTCGTGGAACGACCGTTGCCACAGCACCACGGGCCTGCTGGCGTCTAGCGCGTCGAGGTCGGAGCGCGTCACTTCACCGTGCCAAAGCGACTGGAAGCCGAACGTGATCAGCGGACCGTCGGGGTGTGCGGCGATCAGTGCTGCGAGCCGTTCGAGGTACTGGGCATTGGACTCGGTGGCATCGATGGACCCCGCCGGCAGTGTCCATGGCTCGGGGGTGATCCAGTGCATGGCCAGCAACAGCGAGGCCATCCCTGGATGCACGTGGGGGTCGATCAGCCCCGGCAGCATCACCAGGTCGGCGAAACGTTCGTCGACGACATGCTCGTGGCGATCGAGCCACGGGCGCATCGACTCGAGCGAGCCCACCTCGACCACCCGACCATCGCGGCAGGCAACAGCGGTGGCCTGCGGCATCGAGGGATCCATGGTGTGGATCTGCTTGGCGGTGAAAACGGTGATCATCGGTGCACAACGTAGCTTGGGGGCGTGAGCACCGATTGGCTCGACGAGCTGCAACTGGACCCCGCCGCACCGTCGCCGGCGATGGCCACCAGGGCGCTGGGTGCCAGGGAATGGCTGGTCGCCGACGACAACGCTGAAGCCGAGATGGCACTGAAGCGCAGGCTCAGCGGCGGCGTGCGCCATGCCGTGTTCGGCCAACTGGACGGTGCGGGTTATGAAGCAATCGGACACGATGCCGCCGGCGTGCTCGATCTGGTCTTGGCGCAAACCGGTGTGCCCGAGGCACTGAGGCCGGTACCCGACCGGGCACCTCCGCTGGAGGCTGCCGGGCTATCGACCCAGGAAGACCTGTGCATGCTGGCCAGGCGGCCCGACGGCTGGTACCTGGCGGCAGCGTCGTTGCACTTCCCGTCGCGGTGGCGCCTGGCCGACAAGCTCGGCAAACACATCAGCGCAGTACACCAACCGGTGCCCGGCTACGCCACGAGGCTGGCGACGCGGGTCGACTCGCTGCTGGACGCCCTCGACGAGCGCCCCGTGTGGCGTCGCAACTGGTTCATCCACGAACTAGACGAGTTGCACCAGCCAACCCCTCCCCCGCCGCTTGTGGTGCCGGCCGAGGCGTGTGGCACTGCCCTGACGGTTCGAAGCGAGCGCCAGACGCTGCGCTGGGTGGGACGGTCGGTGCTGTTCACCATCAAGGTTCAGCGAACGTCGCTGGGCGAGTTCGTTCAATCACCCGAGAGGCGCGAGGCCCTGGCGCGCTTCGTATCGCAGGCTGATATCACAAGGCTGCGCCGCCACGGCGTCGGGGCCCAACAGGGCGAACAACTGCGAATCTGGCTGTCCGAAGGATCAGCGCGATGACTGTGTACGCCTGGACGCCTTGTCGGCGTACAACGCCTCGTCGGCAGACTCGGCGAGGCTTGCCAACTGTTCGACGGTGTCGGCGACCGCCAGCCCCATGCTGACCCTGGGGACGACGACATCATCGCCCACATCGACCGGGTTCTCCACACGGTTGCGCAGGCGGGCCACGATGCCTTCGGCGTGAAGCCTGGAGGTGACCCGTGGACACACGACGACGAACTCGTCGCCACCCATGCGGACCCCCACGTCGTCGGCTCGGGTCGCCAGCTTGATGCTTTCGGCCACGTGCACCAGCAGGCGGTCGCCGGCCCCGTGCCCATACGTGTCGTTGACCGCCTTGAAGCGATCCAGATCGCAGTAGACCAGCGCCAGAGGCAGGTCGTCTTCAGAAACGTTCTCCAACACCCGCGCCAGCCCCGAGCGATTGGCCAGGCCGGTCAGGGCGTCGGTGCTGGCCTGGTGCAGCAGCGACCGGGCGTTGCGTTCCTGCAATATCGCCAGCCGGGCGAGGCTGCCGGCGAACTGGCCCGCACCCTCTGGCAGCCCCTGTTCGACAGGGCCAAACGGCAGCCAGGCGACGATTGCACCGGTCAGCCCTCCGCCGATGTCGAGGATCGGATAGCTCACCACGTGTACCGCCCCGAACGC
>JAGQSP010000677.1 GCA_020439485.1 Acidimicrobiales bacterium
TCATGGCAGAAGGCATGTCGCGCACCATGGCCTTGTTGGTGGCCAACACCCTGGCCGACCTGAGACCAGACCTCACCGCCTGACCATCACCCGCGGTGCGTGCCAGGCACGACGTGTTCACACGGCGTCGTGCAGGGCGGCCGATGGTGCCGGCGCACCGATGCCCAGGATCTTGCAAAGCGCGGCGGTCAACTCGACACGGTTCATCGTGTAGAAGTGGAAATTCTGCACACCGTGCTCGGCCAACCTGCGGCACTGCTCGGCGGCAACTGTGGCGGCGATCATCTGCTGAACGTCGGGCACGTCGTCGACTCCGCCGAACAACTCTGGCATCCATGCGGGGATGCTGGTTCCGCATCGCTGAGCGAAGCCGGCCATCCGGTCGAAGTGGGTGACGGGCATGATTCCGGGAACGATCGGGGCGGTGATGCCAGCCGCGTGAGCCTGCTCGAGGAAGATCAAGAACGCCTCGGTGTCGAAGAAGAACTGGGTCAGCGCACGGTCTGCCCCGGCCTCGAACTTGGCCTTGAGGTTGTCCATGTCGGCCCGCGCCGAGGCGGCGCGAGGATGAACCTCTGGATACGCAGCCACCGAAATGTCCCAGGTGGACCCGTCAGACCTGGCCCGGATGCCCTCGACCAGTTCGACCGCGCTGCGGTATCCGTCTTCGCGGGTGCCGTCGGTCTCGCCCGCAGGTGGATCACCCCTGAGCGCCACGACACGTGTCACGCCGGCCTCTGCGTAGGCGTCGAGTACCTCGTGAACGGTGGCCTTGGATGCACCGACGCACGTCAGGTGACCGGCGACGTCGAGGTCGGTCTCGCTCTTGATGCGTCTGATGCTGCGGATAGTCCGCTCCTGCGTCGAACCGCCCGCTCCGTAGGTGACGCTGACGAAGGTCGGGCCGAACTCGGCGAGACGGGTCGCCGTCTTCACCAGGTTGTTCTCGCCGTCGGGGGTGGCCGCAGGAAAGAACTCGAACGACACCGTCATACCTGGCCGGATGCTGGCGGTAGGCCACGGCCTGCGACCCAGGCGCTCGGCCATCTCGTTGCTGATCTCGTCGCCGGCAGAGTCGTTGCCCGCAACCCCGAGTTCGGCATCGTCGGCAGGCCCCGAATGGCTCATCTGTTCGTCGGTCACGAGGCTTCCTCCATATGAGAACTGTCGGCAGCAACAGCGCCGGGCGCAAGGTCGACCGATGGCATGGTTGCGGTCCAGATCGTCGTGGTCAGACACCGACCAGTTTCATCGGTGCGATTGGGCGTGAGGTGAATTGTCGAATCGACGTCGAGCCCGACAGCGGCGATCCATCTGGCGACCTCGTCGTCGGAGAAGCCCAGGCGGCGGTGCCGGTGTTCGAACCGCAGGCTCTCGAGATCGTGGGGGGCAAAGTCGACGACGACCAGGCGGCCGCCCGAACGCAAGCTTCTGGCCGCCTCGGCGATGGCCGAGCCCGGGTCATCGAGGAAGTGCAGCACCTGATGCAGAAGGGCCACGTCGAAGCTGGCCCGCGGCAGGTCGATGTCGTACACGTCGCACTGCAACACGCGACAGTTGGCGGCACCGGCATCGTCGAGGTTGGAACGGGCCAGGTTCAGCATCTGCTGGCTCGAATCGATACCTACGCCCTCGTCGATGCGGTCGGCGAACAGCGACAGCATCCGCCCGGTTCCGGTTCCGACGTCAAGCATCCGCGAGACGCGTGCATCAC
>JAGQSP010000678.1 GCA_020439485.1 Acidimicrobiales bacterium
GATATGTCGCCGTATACCGAGCTGCTGGAGGCCAGCAGCACCCGGGTCCCGCCCACCACCGCTGCCGCCTCGAGCACCCTCTGGGCCATCAGGGTGTTGTCGTGCAGGTGTCCGGCAAAGCCAGATCCCCAAGAGGTCTGAACGCCGGGCCTTCCCGCCAGGTGAACGACGTGAGCGCACCGCCTCATGAGCTTGACCAGGTCGACGGTGTGGACGTCTGCGGCTATCCACTCGACCCGATCGAGCCGCGCCCGGGCTGCGGCGTGCCGAGGCTCGCAGCCGTTGTCGACCCCCACCACGGCATAGCCACTGTCGAGCAGACGAGCCGACACGGCCGAACCGATGAATCCTGCAGCCCCCGTCACCAGAACGGTGCGTAGGCGGTGGTTACCGTTTCGATTAGGATTACCTAACACAGCGACGTATGTTAAGCATGCTGAACAAGCGACCGCAAACACCTGGTCGGGAGATTCGATCTCGCCCCGCGACCCGCCCCCCAAACCCGGAGATTCGCACCAAGTGAAACACCGCCAACTGCTGAAGCTAGCCACCGCGGCCGCGTTCGTGGTCACCGTCGCCAGTGCGTGCTCTGGCGGAGGCGATGGCGAGACGATTCGTGTGTACTCGGGCCGCCACTACGACCTCGAGCAGGCATTCGTCCAGTTCAGCGAGGACACCGGCATATCGGTCGAGTTCTTGACTGGCACCGACAGCGAACTGCGCGAACGCATCGCAGCCGAGGGTGACGAGACCCAAGCCGACGTGTACCTCACCGTCGACGCCGGCAATCTGGCCGTCGCGGCCGAGCAGGGGCTGTTCACTCCCCTCGATTCAGCGGTCCTGAACGACGCAATTCCAGCGAACCTGCGCGACCCCGACGGCAACTGGTTCGGGCTCACCGTGCGCGCTCGCACCATCGTCTACCACCCAGACCGCGTCGCAGCCGACGAGATTCCCACGACCTACGAAGAACTCGCCGACCCTCAGTGGGCGGGCAGGTTGTGCCTGCGCGACTCGTCCAACGTCTACACCCAGTCTCTGGTGGCGGCGATGATCGCCCACCACGGCGAACAAGAGGCGCTGCGCATCGTCTCGGGCTGGGCCGACAATGCCCAGATCCTGAACAACGACATCATCATCCTCGAGTCCATAGCCGACGGGTTGTGCGACGTGGGCATCACCAACCACTACTACCTGGCCCGGCTGCTCGAGGAAGACCCCGACTTCCCCGTGAAGCTCACGTGGGTCGACCAGGACGGACGGGGCGTCCACGTCAACATCTCGGGCGGCGGTGTCACCCGATACGCCGACAACCCCGACCTGGCACAGCGGTTCCTCGAGTGGCTTGCCACCGACGGTCAGAGCGCGTTCGTCGACGGCAACCACGAATACCCCGCCAATCCGCAGGTCCAGCCAGAACCGCTCATCGCCACCCAGTTCGGCACCGACTTCGTGACCGACGACCTGTCGGCGGCGACCTTCGGAGGGTTGAACGCGGAGGCCGTGCGGATCATGGACCAAGCCGGCTACCGCTGAATTGACCGTGGCCGCCGACTCGTCGACCCTGAACTTGGACAACCCTGCCACGCAGCGGCAGCGCTCTAGCCGCGTTCGGCCGGGGTTCTCCGACCGGGTCAGCGCGCTGTCGTGGCCGTCGCTGTCGTGGGTTGCGGCCCTGTTGGTGGTGGCGCCCGTCGCCTTCCTGGCCACCAGCATCCTCGATCCCAGCGGCGATGTCTGGCGCCAGCAATGGGACACCCGCCTGCCCGGCCAGATACGCGACACCATCGTGCTGCTGGTGGGCGTCAGCCTCGGAACCCTGGTGCTGGGAGTGTCGCTGGCCTGGCTCACCGCCGCCTATCGCTTCCCAGGATCGAAGCTCTTCGGATGGCTGCTGATAGCCCCGCTGGCCATGCCCAGCTATGTGCTGGGTTTCGTCACCCTCTCGGTGGTCGGCTTCACCGGGCCCATCCAGGGGTGGTGGCGCGACACCTTCGGCGCCGATGCATGGTTTCCGGACGTGCGCTCGATGCCAGGCGCCATCATCGTGTTCAGCCTGGTGCTGTACCCCTACGTCTATCTGCTCAGCCGCGCGGCGCTCAACGACCAGGCCGGCAGTTCCTACGAGGCGGCCAGAAGTCTCGGCGCGGGCCCCATCGAGGCCGCACGTCGGGTGGTCCTGCCACAGCTTCGCCCGGCGATCGCGGCCGGCACCGCAGTGGTGATGATGGAGACCCTCACAGACTTCGCCACAGTGCAGTACTTCGACATCGACACCGTCTCGGTCGGGGTATTCCGCATCTGGCGGGGCACATTCGACCGCGACGCCGCCAGCGAGCTGGCCACCCTCGTTCTGGCGTTCGCCCTGTTGATCATCG
>JAGQSP010000679.1 GCA_020439485.1 Acidimicrobiales bacterium
GGTCATCCGATCACCCGGCAGGCGTCGGGGCCGTTCAACAGGGCAATTGCGAGGGCGGGCTCGATGTCGTGGGCGGTGACGGTATCACAGCGAACCGTGTACGTGTCCTGTCCGTCGATGCTGTCGACGTGTAGGCGTGTCGAGTTCGGGGCGTCCTCGAGGTGCCGGCCTGTGAGGGTGGCGGGGCCTTCCTGCCATATCACCACGGGCGCCGGCATTGGTGCCGGGTCTGCGGGCGGTGGTGTGGCGTAGCTTGCGATGAGCGCTGCGAGCGCTGCGAGCGCTGCGAGCAGATCGGCGAGTGTCATGTGTTGGGCTCCTTGCTCCTGGTGATGGTCGGGCTGTCCGGCCAGCCGCAGACCCAGCCACCCGCGGGCGGCTGGGCTAGCGGCTGGCCGTCAACCGTGGGCGGCTAGCGCGTACGCTGCGCGGGTCGCAGCACAGTGAAGGTTCGGGCGGTACATGAGCGGATGGTCGTGGGGTGCCCAGACGAGGGCCCGATGTTCGTGGGACGGTTCGCACGGGTCGTCATCGTCCCGATACCACGTAACGCCGACTTGCTGGCATCCTTCGGGCACGTAGTCGGGGCCGGGCCGGTAGTCGTAGCGGCCGGCGAAGCTGTACGTCGCAGCGGTCACGGTGCGAGGGTCCACGAGACGATACGTGCCGTATAGGGCGTCCTCGTCGTGGGCGTAGCTCGGAAGGTGCCCGCCGAGGATCGGCCACAGGTCAGCGCCACCGTACGAACCGGTGTCACAGCAGCGACCACCAGAGGCGTCGTACTCGCACAGCATCCACAAGGTGCCGTCCTCGTCAACGCGGGCAAGGTCGCTCACCTCGCATCCGTCCATTTCGATCAGCTCGTCAACGGTCGACCAGTGTTCGACGAGGCGGCGAAGGGTCGGCTCGGCTCGTCCGATGTACCAGTACTCGACGGCGCCGGGCTTGGTGTCGGTGTTCATGTCGGGCTCCTATCCCTAACCGGAGGCAACCGCCTCACACAGGCAAAGCTACAGCACCCGCTAGCACCCGTCAAGCGGCAATCTTCGCCGGCCACAACCAACCCACCACCTCGAGCCCGGCAACAACCCACCACCCGCGGCACCCCACAATGCCAGACACCACCACACCAACACCAACAACACCAACACACCACCACCACAACCCCAACACCAACCAACCCACACCCCAACAACACCAACCAACCAAACCACCAAACCCCCCACCAACAAACAAACAACCAACCACACAACAAAATACCCTCGACGGAGAGTGATAATGAGGCCGCTCAACCATGCCGAATAGGCATCGAATGACATGTGCTGCTTCTACGCACAGTCACCACACCCGCCCCCTCCCCCGGCAGGGGCCCCACCCCCCCAGAATGTCTATGCTTCGACCATATTTTTCACTGTGTGTGGTTGTGTCTGTGGATATTCCTGTGGATAGTCTCGTGTTTCCATCGTCTGGGTACTTGTTTTCGCGGGTGTGGGTTGGGTTTTGGGTGGTTTTGGTGACTGTGGGTGGTTTCGGGGGGTGGGTGTAGGGTTTTTGGGTACCGAAACAGATCCACACGGAGCCGACGATGAGTAGCCTGAAGCCTTACCGCAGAGACGACTTCCTCCTCTCGATCGAGCACACCCGGTTCGTCGTCGAGCGCTGGCGCCACAACATCGAAATACCGGAGCCGTCTGACCGTGCTGGGCTCGTCGCCGATGTCGCCGCTAGACACGCTGAAGCTGTAGCGCAAGCCGAAGCCTGGAGAATCCTTGAGGCCGAGATTCGGTCGCTCATCGCCAGCGACATCGGTGCACTTCAGACCCAGCTCGCCGAGGCGACAACACCCGACGACACCGCAACCCCTGCGATCGATCCCGACGATGAGTGACGACGACTGCGTTTGCGTGGGTGGCGTTCCCGCTAGTTACGACGGATACCAGCAGGACTGCCCAGTACACGGCAACCTGATCGAACGGTTGCGTTCCCGGCGCATATCCGTCGCTGGGCAAGGCCACCTGCCGGACAGCCTGTGTGTCGAGGCTGCTGACCGGATCGAACAACTCGAACAGCGCAACGCCGAACTTGAACAGCGAATCGAGATCCGCGCCGAGTCCGACATCCTCACCGATGACCGCTACAAGAACCTGCGCGCCCTCGCCACAACCCGCCCCCGCTTGCTCCAGGCGTCGCATCTGATCGAAGCGGCAGCCGCACGCATCGCCGACCTAGAAGCCGAGAGAGCGGCACTGACCCAAATCGGGTGGGCATACCGAGACGATCGGCGCTGGGATGAAGGCCGGTGGCATCCATGCCTCAAGGAGCCGAACCAAAGCCCAGGTCGACTCATTCGTCCCATCTACGTCACCGAAGGCGACGGTGCGTGATGGGCGGGATTGATACACCGCAGCTTGTGGCCCGGCTCCGAACCTGGGCCGAAACAGGGCAAGGCGGGCGACTGTTGGCCGCCGATGTGCGCCTCGCCGCCGACCGGATCGAACAGCTCGAACGGTGGAAGGCCGAAGCGATCGAAGTGCTGAAAGGCTGGGATGCGCTCACCGATGGCATCGAGCCACTGTTGGGCGGCACGAAAGCCGAGACGGTCACCGCTTTCATCGAACGGCTTGATGCGACCTTGAACGAGTACGAGAACTTGTACGGCCCGCCCTGGTGGGTCGACGACGAAGACGGTGCGTGATGGAACGTGTTTC
>JAGQSP010000073.1 GCA_020439485.1 Acidimicrobiales bacterium
CCGACCCGACAGCGCCGCGACCCTGGGTTCTAGGTCGGCCCAGTCTCTCCTTCCGATCACGTGATGGATGGTCACGTCGTCGCGGTCGGCCCAGCGCTCGGCCAGGTCCAACACGGCGTGGTTGATGCGCCGGGCCCCTAAAGAGCCGCCGAAGGCTGCGACGATTGTCGTGTCGGCCGATAGCGCCAGCGACTGTGCAGCACTTGCCCTCGCCTGGTCGGGCTCGTCGGCGACCTGCCTGGCAGCAGCGCGCATGGCGTCGGTCAAAGGGTTTCCGGTGACCACCTCGTGGCGAAGCCCGGTGCCCGGAACCGGCACAGAGGCGGCGACGGCGAACCTCGAGGCCAGCCGGTTGGCCAGGCTGGGTGTTGCGTTCTGTTCCTGGATGACGATGGGCGTGCGCGAAACGATTGCGCCCACCACGGCAGGCACGGCCGCGTACCCGCCCAACGACACCACCACGTCTGGTCGCAGGCGTCGGATGATGCCCATGCCCCGAACGACCGCTCGTGCGATGCCCAACGTGTTGGAGATGTTGGCCAGGGTCAGCTTGCGCTCTATGCCGCGTCCGGGCAGCACGGAAAGGGCGAAGCCCGCAGCAGGCACGGCCTCGACCTCCATCCCCCGCTCGCTGCCGACCCAGTGGATCGACTCGACCGGTGCGCCCGCCGCCACCAACGCTCGGGCTACAGCGAGGCCGGGCACCACGTGGCCACCGGTTCCGCCACCGGCGATGACGAAGCGGGTGGCGCTCACGACTGGCCGGCGCGGGCGCCCACCTCGCGCGAGATGTTCAGCAGGATGCCGGCCGCGGCCATGTTGACGATCAGGGACGAGCCGCCGAACGAAACGAACGGCAGGGTCACGCCGGTGATTGGGAGCAAACCGACCACCCCACCGATGTTGACGAACGCCTGGATGCAGAACCACGCAGTAATGCCCGCGGCCAGCAGTTGACCGAACAGATCGGGGGCGTGCAGTGCGGTGCGAAAGCCCAGGAGCGCAAAGAAGAACACCAGCAGCAGGATCGTCATCGTGCCGATGAGGCCCAACTCTTCGCCGATGATGGCAAAGATGAAGTCGGTGTGGCTGTTGGGCAGATACCCCCACTTGACCCGCGACTGGCCCAGCCCCATGCCGTCGAGGCCTCCGTTGGCGAGACCGGTCAGAGATTGCAGCGTTTGCCAACCGGTGTCCGACGCATCGGACCACGGGTCGGTGAAGGCCAACAGCCTCCGGCGGCGATAGGGCGCCACGATTGCGGCCACGACCGCACCCGACGCACCGATAGCCGTCAGCGTCGCCAGAGGCAGCAGCGGTACCCCTGCGGCGAACAACATCGACATCACGATGCAGCCCAGGATGATGGTGGTTCCGAGGTCGGGCTCGACGAACACCAGCAAAGCGAGGGGCAAGAACCACACCAACACCGGATGCAGGCTGCGACGCCGGTCGCCGATGTGACGCTCGCGGTCGCTCAACAGCTTGGCGACGAACACGATCACCGTCAGCTTCGCCAGCTCGGACGGCTGCATGCGCATTGGGCCGAACGCCAGCCAGCGCGTCGAGCCGCCTCCCTCGAGACCCATCAAGAACACCAGGCCTAGCAGGGCATAGGTGAGGTAATAGGCCGGCCGGGCGACCCTCCCCCAGAAGTGGTACCCGATCGACGAGGCGACGAAGAACACGACTGCGCCGGCGGCGACCCACACGACCTGGCGCGAGAAGTACCAACTGGCGCTGTTGTCTTCCTGGATGGCCGCCACGCTGGACGCAGACAGCACCATGACCAGGCCGAACAGGTTGAATGCCAGCACCAGCACCAGGATGAAGCCCGAGGTCAGGTCGGCATGGTGTTGTCCGACCCGCGCCGCGGCCCCGGCGTTGTCACGCCCTGGTCGGCGAGGTTTGGTGTCTGTTGTCGACAGACCGACAGTGGTCATCGTGTTCCTTATGCGAGTGACTCGACGAGGCGGGTGAAATCGAGGCCGCGCTCGACGTAGTTGGTGTACCAGTCGTACGACGCACACGAGGGCGACAACACGACAGATCCTCCGGGCACGGCGCGCCGACGGGCCAGCGATACCGCTTCGGACATCGAGGTGGCCGAGTCGACGGGAACCAGGCCGTCGAAGACGTCGGCCACGGCGGCTGCGGACTCGCCGATGGCCACCACCCCCACCAGGCGGTCGGCGATGGTCGACAAGACGCCCAGGTCCAGCCCCTTGTTGCGGCCTCCGCAGATGAGGACCGCGTCGGTGAGCCCCGACACCGCGGCCAGGGTGGCGTCGGGCGTGGTGGCCTTGCTGTCGTCATACCACGCAACGCCGTCGATCAGTCCGACCAGCGACATGCGATGAGGCAGTCCAACGAACTCGGTGAGTTCTGTGGCGATGGCCTCGGCTGAAGCTCCGATGTGGTGGGCCACCGCGGCGGCCGCGGCCGCGTTCGCGAGATCGTGGGGCAGGCGGCGCGGCACGTCGGCCTCGGCGACCAGCGCGTCACCGTGCAGCGACAAGACACCACCAACCCATGCGACGTCGCCTTCGCCCAGCCCGAACCTGACGATCGTGCGCTCGCTGCGCAGGGCATGTGACC
>JAGQSP010000680.1 GCA_020439485.1 Acidimicrobiales bacterium
CCGGCCGGAAGCCTCCGCTTGGCGAGGGCGCGCAGATCGTCGACGTTGGCGGCGCCGTTCAACCGTCTTGCTACGGGGTCGGTCTCGAACCGGCGGAACTGCACGACCGAGCGGAATGACTCGACCATGCCCGTGAGCTTCGTCGCAGCAGTGAGCTTCATGGTCGCCGATTGTGTCAGGCTTTGGGACGATGAAACCCCGAATGGTGCGTCAGCTGCTGCGGAAGCGAAGCGAGAACGAGCCGGCGGCCGTTCACGACCCGGTCGTCGACGAGCTGCGCAGCGCCTTGTCACCAGATCGGGTGCGAACCGACCAGGTTCACCGGTCGTTGTATTCCCACGATGCGTCGGTGTTCGCCGAGGGGGTGTCGGGGCCGATCTGCTTGCCCACGACCACTGCCGAGGTTCAGGCGATCATGCGCATCGCCATGGCGCACGGCCGCGCGGTGGTGCCCCGTGGTGCCGGCACGGGGTTGGCGGGAGGGGCCATTCCTCTGGGCGCCCCCATCGTGGTGTCGACAGCCAAGATGACCAGGATCATCGAGGTCGACCCGGTGGATCGTGTGGCGTGGGTCGAGCCGGGTGTGGTCAACCTCGACCTCAGCAATCATCTGCGCCCCATGGGTTTCCACTACGCACCCGACCCGTCGAGCCAGCAGGTCTGCACCATCGGGGGCAACGTCGCCAACAACTCTGGTGGGCCACACTGTCTGGCCTATGGCGTCACCGACGCCCATGTGCTGGCGGTCGAGGCCGTGCTGGTCGACGGCACGGTGGCGATGCTGGGCGACGTCGGCGACGAACCAGGCGGCTATGACCTGCGCGGTGCGTTTGTCGGGTCTGAGGGAATGCTGGGTGTGGCAACCCGCATCGCCGTGCGCCTGACCCAGAACCCACCCGCGGTCAAGACGATGTTGGTGTCGTTCGATTCGGTGGCTGCGGCCGCCAACACCGTCAGCGCCGTGGTCGCGGCCGGCATGGTGCCTGCGGCGATGGAGGTGATGGACCAGAAGATCACCATCGCCGTCGAGAACTATGTGGGTGCGGGCTACCCAAGGGACGCAGCCGCTGTGTTGCTGGTCGAGTTGGAGGGCCTGCCGGCTGCGGTAGAGGCCGATGCCGAGGCCGTGGCGTCGATTGCGCGGGCCCAGGGTGCGTCGTCGGTGCGCGTCGCTGCCGACGACGCCGAGCGGGCGGCTTTGTGGAAGGGCCGCAAGACGGCCTTTGGAGCTATCGCCCAGATCGCCCCCGACTATTACCTGCACGACACCGTCGTGCCCCGAGCTCGCCTGGCCGACGTGTTGGCCGAGGTCTACGAGATCGCAGATCGCCACGGCGTCATCGTCATGAACGTGTTCCACGCGGGCGACGGCAACCTGCACCCGCTGCTGTTGTTCGACGGTCGTGAACCCGGCGCCATCGACAGGGTGCACGCTGCGGGCGACGACATCGTCAGGGCGTCGCTGGCTGCGGGCGGCGCGTTGTCGGGCGAGCACGGGGTGGGCCTCGAGAAGCAGGCACACATGGACGAGATGTTCGGTCCAGACGACCTCGATCATCAAGAGAGGCTGCGCAAGGCGTTCGATCCGTTCTGTCGGGTGAACCCGGGCAAGGTGATTCCGGCCGGGCACTCGTGCGCCGATATTCAGGCTCTCAAGTCGGTTCCCCGGGGGGTGTGGGGATGAGCCGCACGGAGGAGGCGCCCGAGAAGGCGAGCTGGGTGTTGGCCAACACCGATCCCGAGTTGGAAGCCTTTGCCGCCGAGGTCGGATCGGACGGCCCGATCGTGGTCGAGGGTGCGCGCACTCGTTGGCCCGCCCACTGGCAGCCGCCCGCAGATGCACGCGTCGTGCGCGCCCCGGTGGGAATCGTCGAGCACAAGCCCGAGGAAATGCTGGTGACCGTGCGAGCCGGCACTCGGGTCGACGACCTGGTGGCCATGCTCGCCCGGGTGGGCCAGAGGGTGCCCTTGGCGCCAGGCGGCACCGTGGGCGGAGCGGTGGCGGTGGGCCGCAACTGTTTGCAGCGCCTTGGCCGGGGCTCGGTTCGCGACGCGGTCATGCAGGTTCGGTACGTGTCGGCCGAAGGTCGTCTCGTGGCCGGCGGGGGACCGGTGGTGAAGAACGTCAGCGGATTCAACCTGCCCAAGCTGCTGACCGGCTCGCATGGCACCCTCGGAGTGATCTGCGAGGTCATCTTGCGCACCAACCCCGTTCCGGCCCGAACCGAGTTGGTGTCGGTACAGGGAGCGGACCCGTTCGTGGTGTTCGGCTCGCTCTATCGTCCGTCGATGGTGCTTTGGGACGGTTCGACGACATGGGTCGAGCTAGAGGGACATCCCGACGATGTCGAACATCAGCTGGGCCTGTTGGCATCGATGGGGGATGTGACGACTGGTGTCGAAGTGCCAGAGTTGCCTGCCCACCGATGGTCGATGAGGCCATCGGCGGTCGGTTCCCTGACGGGCGGGTCGGCGTTTGTGGCCAGCATCGGCGTGGGTACCGTGTGGACAGCTTCGCCGCCTCCGTCGCGCCCGGCCGACCCTGCCGTGGCCGAGGTGTCGCGGCGCATCAAGGAACAGTTCGACCCAACCGGCCGCCTGAACCCTGGACTGGTCCTGTGA
>JAGQSP010000681.1 GCA_020439485.1 Acidimicrobiales bacterium
CACAACGTCTATGTCGTTGTCCAGCAACAGCTTGGCCCCAGCGGGGCCGCTGTCCATGCGGATGGCGCTGAGCTCGAACTGGTTGCCGGCGTACGAGAGGTGGACGTCGGAGACCTGTCCGATGACGCCCTGTTGGGCGAGTTCGTCGAGGCGATCGATGGGGAACACGGTGTTGATGTCGACCGCAAATCCGGTGGTGTCGAAGTTGGGGCTCCAATGACCGAGCACATAGTCGCGCCGGGCCGACGACAAGACCCTGAAGCCGGTGTCCGCGGGCGCGAAGTCGTGGTCGTCGGGGTGGTGCAAGCTGGCCGAGGTGACGATGGCGACCTTGGCCTCAGACAGCGGCTTGGGTGTGGTGAACGCGGTTGTTTCGAACACCGGTGTCTCGATGTCGGCCGTCATGGCCTTGACCTGCTTGTCGGTCAATGTCGTCACCTCGATGCGGAGCGGGCCGGGTCGGCCGGTGACCAAGTGTCATCGATTGTGGTCAGCGAGTCCAATTGGCTCGACACCGCTGCGAGGCGAGTGTCAGATCGCGCCCGCAACAACCGCCACACCGAGGGCCGCGCCGACCACCAGGCGATACCAGCCAAAGATCGCGAACCCACGCTGCTCGAGCCAGGTGACCATCCAACGAACGGCGATGACCGCGCTGACGAACGCGACGACCAGCCCGATCAGCGGTGTGGTGATGCCGTAGGTGTCTATCAAGTTCTGGCCGTTGTCGAGCCCCTCGTAGATGGTGGCGGCACCCAGGGTGGCCAGACCCAGAATGAAACTGAACTCGACGGCTGCCGACAGCGACATGCCCACCAGCACTGCCGCGACGATCGTCGACAGGCTGCGGCTGACGCCGGGCCACAACGCCAGACACTGGATCAGCCCGATCAGGAACGCCTGGCGCAGCGTCATCTCGGTGATCGAGGCTCCGGTCTGGTTGAGGCGATCTGTCCGCACCAGGTACAAGATGCCCAAGCCACCGACGAACCAGGCGATGGCGATGGGGCCTGGGCCGAACAGACGCTCACGGATCGGATCCTGCAGAGCCAGCGCGATGGCCACGGTGGGCACGAACGCTGTGATGGTCGCCAGCAGGACCCGGCGGCCTTCGGCATCTCGGCCGAACATGCCTGCGATCATTTGTGCGATGCGCCGGCGGTACAACACCAGCACCGCCAAGATCGCTCCGGCTTGAATACATATCGCGTACGTGTCCAGGGCCAGGTCGGCTTGTTCGGTGCCGCCCAGACCCAACAACTCCTGGGTCACCAGCAGATGGCCCGTCGAGCTGATGGGCAGGTATTCGGTCAGACCCTCGACAACGCCGAGGATGATCGACGCCAGAATCGAGAGGTCGTCGGGCGACGACGCGGGCCTGGCGATGGCTATTGCCACGGCCAAGGCCACCAGCAGTGCCAGGGCGCCCGCCGCGGTCAGCTTGTCGTTGCGATCCACGCCAGAAGTGTGGCCGAAGCCGGGCCCCTGCGGGGTGACCGCTGCCGACGACGGCTCGAGGTCGGCGGCCGCGGTGGCTCGTCCGTTCGAGCTCGTCGTTGTCGTACCTTGTCTGGAGAGGCGCCTCACCTGATCGAAATCGGCGCCTGGAGGCCGAAGATGAGCGACAGGCTTGCGGGCAAGGCGGTGTTGGTCACCTGCGCCGATGCCTACATGGGTCCGGCGATAGCAGCGCTGTTCGAGGCCGAGGGCGCCGACGTCATCGCCGACACCGACCCGCTGACCCACCCAGACGCCCCCGACGAGCTCATCGCTCGTTGCGGGCCGCTCGACATCGTGGTCGCCAACACCGATCTGCCCGCGTATGGCGCCAACACCGTCGACATCGAGGATGGACCGTGGCTCGAGGGCTTCGATGCAATGGTGCATCCCCTGATGCGAATCGTCAGGGCCGCTGCGCCCGCAATGATCGAGCGCGGCTGCGGCTCGATCGTTGCAATGACGTCGTCGTCGCCGCTGCGCAGGATGAAACCACACGCCATCGCCTACGTAACCGCCAGGGCGGCCCAGAACGCCTTCGTCCGGTCGGCCGGCCATGACCTGGCGCG
>JAGQSP010000682.1 GCA_020439485.1 Acidimicrobiales bacterium
CTGCCATCGGGTACTGCATGCCGCGTTAGTGCGAGTGGTCGAGTTCTTCTCGCGGGTAGAAGCGCTTGATCACCCCGGCCAGCACCACCGCGACGGCGGTGGCCACGAAGAACGCTTGATGCATGCCGTCGACGAACGCCGAGTTGGCTACGCGGATCAGGTTGGCGGCATCGGCCCCACCGATCATGGAGGCGACCTGTGCCGCACCTCCGATCGAGTCGCGGGCGATCTCTGCGAGCTGGGCTGGCAGGGTGTTGGTGGCCGATCCGAGTGACGATTGGTAGCCGCTGGTCATCAGGGTTCCCAGCAAGGCGATGCCTATGGCTCCTCCGACCTCGCGCGTGGTGTCGTTGACTGCTGATGCCACGCCCGCCTTGTCGGGTGGCAGCGAGGTGACGATGGCGTTGGTCGTGGGCGGCATCAGCAGCGCCATGCCGGCCGCCATCGGAGCTATCACCAGGATGATCATGGGGTATGGCGAGTCGGGTTGCAGCAGTTGTGTGAGGGCAAAGCCGGTGGCTTGGATGACGAAGCCGGCGGCGACGACGTTGCGAGTACCGAAGCGGGCGGTGAGCTGAGGGCTTCGTGGGGCCAGCAGAACCATGATCACCGAGAACGGCAACAGCCTTGCTGCTGCACCCAGCGGCGAGTAGCCCAGAACGAACTGCAGGTACAGGGTCATCACGAAGAACATGCCGAACATCGAGAAGAACGCGGCGGTGATGGTCAATGCGCCCAGCCCGAAGCGGGGTATCAGGAACAGTCGGGGGTCGAGCATCGGCTCGGGCCGTTTGAGCTCCCAGATCACGAAGCCCACCAGACCCAGCGCCCCAACTGCGAAGCCGCCCAGGGTGATCCCGGCACTCCAGCCCTTTTCGGGTCCCTCGATGATTCCGAACACCAGTCCGGTGAGGCCGACGATCGACAAGAAGGCGCCAACGAAGTCGAGGGGCCGTTTGCGGGTGTCTCGGCTGTTGGGCACGATCGCAGCTATCGCAATGCCCGCCAGCAATGCGATTGGGGTTGCCACGAAGAACACCGATCCCCACCAGAACCGTTCGAGCAGCAGGCCGCTGCCCAGCGGGCCGATGGCGCCGCCCGCGCCGGCCACGCCTGCCCACACGGCGATGGCCTTGGCCCGTTCGCTCGGGGGAAACACCACGGCGATGGTCGACAGGGTCGCAGGCATGATCAGCGCCGCTCCGATGCCCATGATGGCTCGGAATGCGATGACCTGTTCTGGTGCGTTCGACCATGCGGCGACAGTCGAAGCCCCTCCGAAGATCGTCAGGCCCAGCAGCAGTGCGGGTTTGCGGCCATAGCGGTCGCCGAGGGCGCCGGCGAACAGCAGCAGCCCGGCAAACACCAGGGCGTACGAGTCGAGGATCCAGAGCTGCTCGGTGCTGGTGGGCTCGAGCTCGCGGACGATGGTGGGGATGGCGACGTTCAGCGAGCTGACGCTGGCCACGATCAACACCAGGCACAGGCACTGGATCGCCAGTATCAGCTGGCGCCGAGGGTGCCCCTCGGTCGTTGCACCCGGTGAGGGGTTGGTGGTTTCGGAAGTCACCGGGCCAAGCTAGTGCCGAGCCCGGTGCGCACCGGCCATGCAACCTCAGAGGTAGCTGGCCAGCTCCTCGCCGATCTGCTCGGGTGTGACGGTGGGCGAGTAGCGCTTGACGACCTCGCCGTCGCGTCCGACCAAGAACTTGGTGAAGTTCCAGGGGATGTCCTCGTTGCCCTCGTCATCGGGTGCCGACGACTTCAGCCACTTGTAGAGCGGGGCTGCCGCGTCGCCGTTGACCTCGATCTTGGAGAACATCGGGAAGCTGACGCCGTAGTTGTCCTGGGCGAACTGCTTTATCTCGGCGTCGGTGCCCGGCTCTTGGGCGCCGAACTGGTTGCAGGGAAAGCCCATGACCGCGAACCCGGCGTCGGCGTTGGATTCATGCAATGCACGCAGACCTGCGTACTGAGGCGTGAGGCCTCACTTGCTGGCGACGTTTACCACCAACACGACATGACCGTCGTAGGTGTCGAAATCGACCTGATCACCATCGATCGAGGTCATCGAGAACTCGTGGAATTTCCCCATGGGCGAAGCATAGGGGCTGGCGTCCTAGAAGGGGCTGAGTCCCATGCGGTTGCGGGTGCTGGTGAGCTCGCCGAGGTGGTTGTAGCCGTGGCCGATGGCCTCCCACGACAAGAAGAAGTGGCCGGGCTTGCCCGACCACATCGAGTACAACCAATCGAAGCGTTCTGCGGGGGTTCCGATGCGGTCGAGGGCCGACTCGGTGTCTGGCACGGTGCCCAGCACCGACAGGTCGGCTTCGTCTTGTACCCACGACAGCGTCTCGTCGATGGTCGCCAACAGGTACCCGCACACGGCCTCGGGGTCGAGTTCGTCGACCAGCTCGGTGTCTTCTGCCTCGGCCAGGCCACGCCAGGTGTCACCGTCGATGCCCACCCGTGTCATCCATCCGTCGAGCACCTCGGCCCGGCCGCGCAGCACGCCGTTCACCGACAGGTCGTGGTGCCTGGCGGTGTGCCAGGCCACATACACGGGTGCGATGCCCCCGCCGTCGACCCTTTCGTTCATGCGGTCGGGCGGGATGATCGACAGCACACCGTTGGCCAGCCGGTTTCGCAAAGACGCCAGGTCTTCGGTGATCCAGTTCCTCAGATCCATGTGACGATCGTACGATGGCGGGCGTGGATGGGGTGCGTTGCATGTTGATGAGGGGAGGCACGTCAAAGGGCGCGTTCTTCGTTGCCGGCGACCTTCCCGAAGACCCTGCCCTTCGAGACGACCTGATTCTGCGCATCGTCGGTTCTCCCGATCCGCGCCAGATCGATGGCGTCGGGGGTGCCCATCCGCTGACCACCAAGGTGGCGGTCGTCGATCGGTGCGACGACCCGCGCGCCGATGTGAGCTACTTGTTCTTGCAGCCCTCGGTCGATCAGGCGCTGGTATCCGACGCTCAGAACTGCGGCAACATGTTGGCCGGTGTGGGGCCATTCGCCGTAGAGCGGGGTTTGGTGAAGGTCGATGGCGACCGCGCCGTGGTTCGCATATTGATGCAGAACACCGATTCGGTGGCGGTGGCCGGGTTCCGGCTGGCCGATGGCATGCCGGTGTACGAAGGCTCGTTTGCGGTCTCGGGGGTGCCCGGCACCGCGTCGCCGATTCGTCTCGACTTCGAAGATGTGGCGGGTAGCAGTTGTGGAGCGTTGTTCCCCACGGGCAACCAGCTCGATGACGTCGGCGGCGTTGCCTGCACCCTCGTCGACAACGGCATGCCAGTGGTGGTCATCGATGCGGCGTCGCTGGGAATCGATGGGGGAGAGGCCCCGGTCGAACTGGAGGCCGACACGGGTTTGAGGTCAACACTCGAGCGCATCCGACTGGC
>JAGQSP010000683.1 GCA_020439485.1 Acidimicrobiales bacterium
GGCGACCTCGACGCCTTCGGCACCGAGGGGGTTGGCTCAGAGCCCAACGCCGACATGGTGTGGGCGCGCAACGATGGTGGTGGCCAGTTCACCGTCATCCCCGGCATCGCCGAGGGTGATGGCGACTTCGTGCAGGGCGCCACCGCCGGAGCATTCGGAGATACCGAGAGGCTGCGGGTGCTCATCAGCTGGCACGAGGCGGGCAAGGGAATCCAGTCGTTCTCGCCCGTCGTGGGCGAAGAGTCGACGCGCCGGTGGGATTACGAGGTCATCATCGACGAGAGCCAGGACGAAGACCTCAGCTCGCCCGATGTCGACGGTGACGGCGACCTCGACGTGATGATGGGCACCATGTGGCTGCCCAACCGTCCGGGCGGTTCGCCCACCGTCACCCTTCATCAGCCTGCAACCGGAACACCCGACAGGCATCGCTCGGTCGACATGGACGGCGACGGCGACATAGACGTCGTGGTTTCCTATGAAGACTCCCAGAACGGCAGGGTCGCCTGGTACGAGCAGGGCGACAACCCCGAAGATCCTTGGACCGAGCACCCGATCGGTGATGTGACGTTGGGTCTGTCGATGGACGTGGGCGACATAGACCGCGACGGCGACATCGACGTGGTCGTGGGCGAACACTCGACCACCGACCCCAACTCGATGTCGCTCCTGCTGTTTGAGAACGGCGGCGACAGCCGCTCGTGGCTGCGCGGTCGCATCTCCACCGGCGACGAACACCACGACGCCACGGTCTTGGTCGATCTCGACGGCGACAACGACCTCGACATAGCCTCTCTGGGTTGGACTCACGGCCGTGTGGTCGTGTTCGAGAACCCGGGGGTCTAGTGGACGAACCCAGCAGCAACGTCGCTGATGCACCGCGCCGCCGGTCGGCTGCCCGCCGGCAAAAGTCGGGCCGCAACCGCGCCATCGCTCTTGGGTTGACCCCCCTGGTGGTGGGAGCCGTCGTGTTCGCGGCTGCTTTTGTGGTGCGTTCTGCCACCGCCGACCGCTTCGCTCACGAGACCACCGTTCTCGGCCTGCGCGACAGCGCCAACGGAGCTTGGGACAATCGCAACGCCCTGGCCGAGGTTCTCACGACAGAGGCCGACGCCAGGATGGCCTCGACCAGTGGCCTCGAGATCGAGGTGATCTCGCGTTTCAACAACCTGCTCGACATCGTTGTCGAAGCCGACGATCAAGCGACGGCCACGTCCGTCGCAGACGAGATCGTCGGCCTGGGCATAGACGAGCGGGCTGCGGCAGCCACGCTGGTGCTGCGTACGAGGGTCGAGGCCCTCGAAGACCAGTTGGTCGAAACCAAGGCTGCCCTCTCCGAAGCCGAAGCTGTTCGCGATGCTGCAGGCGACCAGGCTGATGCAGCGGTCCGCGACGAGCTTCAGCGCAACGTCAACAGCTTGGTCGAGTCGCGCAACTACCTCGAACGCCAGATCGAGCAACTCGGCGCCGAGATCGAGGGAACGATCGTGCCCGTCGACGTAGTCTCGTCGTCTGCGCTGGGGGTTGTTGCGCCCAAGCCGGCCCGCGACGCCGCTCTTGCAGGCGCGGTGGCAGCCATAGTGGCCGCCGTGTTGCTGGCCGCGCTCGCCACCCGACCAAGCTGACCCGATGAGCCGTCTCGGTCGCATCTTGCCCGTCATCGCGGTGGCGATGCTGGGCGTCGCCGATCTTCAGGTCGCCGGCTGGGGCTGGACGGCCTCGGCCACCGGCCCGTCCAACAGAACGCTGGCACTGGTTGTGGTGTGGACGTTCGCGGCGGCGGTGGGCATCTTCACCATCGCCAGAGCCCCAAGGGACCGCCTTGCGCGCCTGTGGCCGCTGGCCGCGCTGGTCGGTTGGGCGGCGATCAGCGGCCTGTTTGGCATCGACCCAGCCCGTTCGGTGTTTGCGGCGTTGGGTCTTGCTGCGGTGGCCCTTGCGGCGGTCGCGGCCGCGCTTGGGCCAGGCCGTGGGTTCTTGGGTGTTGCTGTAGGCACGGGCGTGTTCACCTATGCCTCCCTCGTGGGCGACGCGATCAGCCCGGCCGACGACAGCTTGTTCCTGGGCCGGTTCGGGGGTTACGCGTCCGAGCCGAACGTCATGGCCTACATCGCTGGGCTGTTCATCGTTTGTGGTGCCATCAGCGCCGCTGGCACCAAGCGTCGGGCGGCCAGTGCCGCCATCATTGCGATATCGCTGCCCGCGGG
>JAGQSP010000684.1 GCA_020439485.1 Acidimicrobiales bacterium
ACCTCTCGACCCGTGCCGTCGGGGTCGTGCACCGTCGTCACCTCGTGATGTACACCCCGATAGGCGTCGAAGGTGCCATCGGTGCCGCCTTCCAGATGCCTCACCTGGAAGTAGGCCGAGAACGCCGCCACCCCGACTCGACCACCGGGGCGCACAGCTCGGGTCATGCCTGACAGGACGTCGCGGTCGCCGCCCAACCCGACCCGGTCTGTCGGGGCTGCGGGTCCGGCCTGCAACCCGAACGCGCCCTGGCACATGGCGTAGGCCGCATCGAACTCGCCGTCGAACGTAAGAGCCCGGGCATCGCCCCTGACGAAACTGCAGCCACGCGTTCCGGCACCGCTGGCCAGGTCGACGAAGGTCTGACTGATGTCGACCCCCACGACCTCGATGTCGAGCTGAGCCAGCGCATGGGCGTGGCGCCCTGGCCCGCAGCCGACATCGAGCACCCGCATGCCCGCCTCGAGCCCCAACACGTCGACGAGGAAGGCCGTTTCGCGTTGTGTGCCCTTGGTGAACGAGTACCTCAGATAGGCAGAACCCAGGTGGTCGGCCAGCCCCTCGAACCAGTGGTGTTCGCTCACCCGAAAGGCGCCTGTCCGGTTGGCACCAACTCGACCCACGTACGCCCCGGCGCCAACAACAATGGCGAGCCGTCGTCGTCGCGCAGGTCGAAGGTCTCACCGACCGAGCTGCGGCTCCAGGTGATGTTCAGGGTGAAGCCGTCGACCATGGCCAACCCGCGGCCCGATCCGACAGCGTCGGCCACCGGCGACCCGGTGGCGCCGCTGATCGAGTAGGGCGTCTCGAGTATCACGACGTTAGGAGCCGACACCCGAACCAGGTCCGAGTCGAGGTGTGCCGAGTTCGAATGGGAGCGGACGTACCGATCGGCCTCCCAATGCCACGACACGGTCTGGGCTCCGAACTCGAGCGTGACCGGCGTCGTGTCGGTTCCCTGTGCCGTGGCCAGCACCTCGGGCCGGTAGTCGAACACATGCCCTGGTGCGGTGCGAGTCGGTTCGGCGAACGACCAGAAGCTCGCGGTGCGAGCCAGCAGGTCGTGAGGGTCCGATCGTCTCGACGTTCGGAAGTAGGCAGAACCGTGGGCGTTGTCGGGCCAGATGCCCTGCACCTGAGGGGCGTCGGCAACTATCGAGCGCACGTATCTGTTGCCGCCGCTGAACGCCAACAAGCTGTCGCCGAGCATCGGCAGCAGGCCGAGGTCGGTCTCGCGCGCCGAGCGGATGGGCCCCACCAGCCCGGGGTCTGTGCTGTGGAACACAGCGACGAATCGGGTGATTCCACCTTCGACCATCTCCTCGAAGACGATGTCGGCCTGGTTCACCCCCCACTGTCCTCTGGCCGCCGAATGGTTGTCGATCTTCACCGCCAGAGCCGGTCGAGGATCGACCGAATCGGTGGGCAGCCCGGTCAGCGGCCATGCCGGCCCGGCCCCCCGCACCATCCAATAGCCGGAACCATCCGGGGCGGCGGCCATACCGACTACGGGCTCCGTGCGCTGCCTCGTGGCCGCCGAGCCGTGGAAACCAGCGTCACCGAACGAGAAGATGCCCCCGTCGGCCGCCGCCATCCAATAGCCGTTGCCAGAGGGCGTGGCAGCCATGTCCACCACGGGCTGATCGAGGGTCATTGCGCCGGTGCTGCCCAGGAATGGGGCACCGAACGCGAATATCCCCCCGTCAGAGGCGACCA
>JAGQSP010000685.1 GCA_020439485.1 Acidimicrobiales bacterium
TACCTCGAACAACACCCGGTCGAACTGTCCGACCTGCACTGTGTATCGGTCACCGGCGAGGCTCTCAGCCTCGAGCTGGCGCATCGGTTCTTCCGGTCGCTCGACGGCATCAAGCTCGCCAACGCGTACGGTCTGACGGAGACTTCAGACGACACCAACCACGAGGTGATGACCGAAGCGCCCTACGGCACCGTGCCGCTTGGGCCGTCGGTCAACAATGTGTACGTCTATGTAGTCGACGAGTTCCTCGCCCCCGTTCCGCTTGGCGCCCCTGGCGAGATCGTGTTCTCGGGTATCTGTGTGGGTCGGGGCTACATCAACGATCCAGACCGCACCGCCCAGGCATACCTCGCCGACCCCATCCGCCCGGGTGAACGCTTGTATCGGAGTGGTGACTTCGGCAGGTGGCGTCCCGACGGGAAGCTCGAGTACCTCGGGCGCCGCGACGCTCAGGTGAAGATCCGCGGTTTTCGAATCGAGATCGGCGAGATCGAGAACACCCTGCTGACCCGCGATGGCGTGCGACAGGCGGCCGTCGTCGTCACCGACAAATCAGATGGCGAGCAGCATCTCGTCGCCTTCCACTCGGGCGCCCACTGTTCTGCCGCCGACCTGCAAGACCACCTCGGTCGTTCGTTGCCCGAGTACATGGTGCCGACCGTGTTCCACTGGATGGAATCGTTGCCGCTGACCGACAACGGCAAGATCAACAAGAAGGCGCTGAGAGCGCTGGCGGCCGAGCTCGACAGTCCCGTCGACGACTACGAGCCGCTCAGCACCGACACCGAACGGCGACTGGCCGAAATATGGTCGGGCATTCTCGCAGTTCCCGTCGACGAGATCGGACGGCGAGACAACTTCTTCGATCGCGGAGGCAGCTCGCTGTCGGCGGTCGAACTGGTCGTGGCTCTCGACGGTGCCGTGACGTTGAAGGACGTCACAGGCACACCCGTGCTGGCCGACCTGGCCTGCGTACTCGACGGCGACGAGGCCACGTCGGACAGCTTGTTGCAGCGACTGTCCGACAGCGACGACGGACGCAACGGTGTTCTCGTGTGCATGCCGTACGCGGGTGGGAATGCCATCAACTTTCGGGCGCTCGCACAAGCACTGAGCGGATCAGGGTTGGCGGTACATGCCGTCGAGTTGCCCGGCCACGACATGGGCGAGAACGACGACGATTTCGTGCCACTTGGCGAGGTGGCCGACAGGGTCGCTGCCGAGGTCGCGGCCCTGAGCGAACGCCCGGTGGCGCTTTGGGGGCACTCGGCTGGAACTGCGTTGGCCTTGGAGGTAGCCCGACGACTGGGCAACAAAGGTGTCGAACTGGCGGCTGTGTTCGTCGCCGCCCAGATGCCCGGCGACGTCGCCCTCCGGCGGTCGTTCCTGGACGACCTGTCGGCCATGAGTGACCGCAAGATGGCGACGTCTCTTCTCGAAGCCACGGGCTACGCCGAAATCGAGCACCTCGACGCAGGTCAGCTGGGACAGCTCGGCGCTGCGTATCGACACGACGTTTCCAACGCCAGTCGCTTCTTCATCAACGAGCTCGAGAGTTCGGCCGCCGAACCGATGGCGACACCGCTCATCGTCGTCTCAGCCGCCGGCGACGATGCGACGGCCGATGCGTCGTCGCGTCTCGGCGAGTGGGAGCGCTTTGCCGAAACAGTCCGGTTGATACAACTCGAACGCGGCGGCCACTTCTTCATCCGCACCGAACCGTCGCTCGCAGCTGGAGTCGTTCGCCAGGTGATGCTCGGCGAGGACGTCGCAGCCGAAGCGAGCGAACCCGAATCGG